>JAYTWB010000001.1:0-3916 GCA_043743655.1 Cyanobacteriota bacterium
ATCGTCAAGAATTAAGCCTAGAGATTGCTCGCGGTGGTTTCGATTGGCAAGTTGTGGAGGAGCCTGGACTTGGTTTTAATGATGCTGGAGATAGTCTGAAAAGAAATCTGATGCTGGGGATTGTCGCTGGTTTGTTTATTGGTGGTGCGGCGGCTTTTATTCGAGATATGCAAGACGATACGGTGCATACTTCTGATGAGCTAGAGCAGCAAATTTCTTCTCTATCTTTGCTAGGTATGACTCCACAATACTTGCAAACTACAGAATCGGATTCTAATTTTTTACCGCAGTTTCTTAAGGGGCAGGCTATCTCACCTCTCACCATTGAGATTGTGCAGTGGTTGCCTTTTCGTGAATCGTTAGATTTGATTTACAAAAATATTCAACTTAGCAGTTATGCAGAAGAAACATCGCTGCGATCGCTTGTCGTTACTTCTGCATTACCTGGTGAAGGTAAATCAACTATCGCGGTTGGTATCGCCACTAGCGCTGCAAGGTTGCACAAACGGGTGTTGCTAATCGATGCAGATATGCGATCGCCGACCTTGCATAAAAAGTTGAACTTACCCAATGAACGTGGTTTGTCATCTTTACTAGCAAGCAAAGGGACGGTGAATAGCCAAGATGTAATTCAATCATCTAATTCAACTATAGACATCCTGACGGCAGGACCAATTCCCAGTGACTCGGTTACCCTATTGAGTTCTGAGTGGATGCAAACGTTGATTTCTAGTTTTGAGCAAGAATATGACCTAGTAATTATTGATACTCCTCCAGTTCTTGGTACTGTGGATACAATCCAAATTGCTTCTTGTAGTGATGGTGTTATTGCCGTTGGTCGCATTGATCGCATTACTCGCGGCGAATTTGCTCAAGCAATTTCAGTTCTTCAGAAATTAAATCTGATCGGTATAGTTGCTAACGGAGTTAAAGAACTACCCCATAGTTACAAGTCTGTTGACATTGATGATGAAGACGAATAACGTTTCCTAGTGAGACTATTCATGATCCCCACCAAAAAAAAGAGACGCTTTGCGTCTCTTTTTTTTTGCGAAATTTCTTTGGATTTTGTCTCTATTGCTCCAAATCCAAAGAAAATATAAAGAAAAATATAACTTTATATAACTTTTGTTATGACCTTTTAGTAACTTCTAGTGGTTGCTATATTGGTGAAATTGATAGATAAGTAGATATATAAAAAATAATACCGATTGAGACTTCTTCCTCAAAAGTAATGAAGTAAAATTCAGCTCAATTTTAGGGTATAGATGATTGCACTTCTAGATAGGAAATATTTTTTATAAATATTCTTCACTCTGCCCTATCGGGTGAATTCCTAATCAAGAAGATGCTGTTGATATCTAGGGTTCCCATAATATTCCTACTATTTATTGGAATCCTGATTCATCCTAAATACAGGTTTTTAATCATACAAGTTTTCAAATCTATTTCTATCAAGTCAGGCTACGAGACACAAGATTAATTGAAACGGAAGGTAGATATGACAGGTCTTACTATAGATGAGCCAATTGTAGATATCTCGAAGGAGACTGATACCCTATCTACCTTCAGACCAATCTTGCGTCAAGGCAAGCTCTTAGTATCATCATTTTTTAATAACAACTTTAGCAATAACTTAGGCATTCCCAAATCCTCTGCAATTAGTGATAATCGGATGGGTAAGTATATCAGCAAAGTTGATGTTAAGTTAATTCGGGTAGAACCTGAAATTGGTGAAGCAAGGATTAAACAACTAGCCAGTGTGTGTCAACGTTCTGAAAAATCCGTGTTTCTCAGATTGCCTCATGCTACGGAACTGCCTCAAAAGAATAGAGCGATCGCTTGGACAATTAAGCGGATGATCGATTGGCTTGCCGCTCTAGTAATCCTTACTGTTCTTAGTCCAGTTATGCTTGGACTAGCCGTTATAATTGCGACCACTTCAAGTGGTTCAATCTTTTTTCATCAATGGCGAGTTGGTGAGCGCGGCAAGCTTTTTCGGATTATTAAATTTCGCACCATGATCACTGATGCAGATCAGCTTCATCATTTGGTCATGACGGGGCAAACTGGGCTACACAAATGCGAAGCCGATCCCCGCATTACCACTGTCGGTCGGTGGATGCGGAAGTATAGTCTTGATGAACTTCCCCAACTTTTTAATGTATTACTTGGTGAAATGAGTCTTGTCGGCCCTCGCCCTTGGGCTTTATATGATGCCTTGCGCATCAATGGCGATGGCAAGAGGCGATTAAATTCTTTGCCAGGTGTTACAGGAGCTTGGCAAGTTAGTGCGCGATCAACCATGCTCGATCTAGATGCAGTGACCGAATGCGATCTTAGTTATCTTCGCAATTGGACTTTGTGGTCAGATTTAAAGATTTTGTTGATGACCGTTCCTAAAGTTCTATCTGGATTTGGTGCTTGCTAAATCTCAACATAATCAGCAATAAAAAAAGCCTTGCTTTGCAAGGCTTTTTTTATTGCTGATTATGTAATCGAGGATGCATCATTGATTGGATTGGTGTATCGTCAAGTAAATGCATTTCGATAATAGCGTGAGCTTTTTGGGGAGTTACATGCCAGTAGTAGATGTTATCGGGCAGGATAACAACCATTGGACCAGAGCCACATAGTCCCACACATCCACAGGCTTCTATAGCCACATTAGATATTTTTTGTTGCTCAAATATTTCCAAAATTTCCGCTGCACCATCTTTAGTGCAAGTGCGATGCTGACATATAAACACTTGACGCATAACACTTAACGCATATTTATTCGCTATAAAAATTAGAGAGAGCCGCGCACACTTTCTCCGCTAAATGGATTTTAACGCACAACTAAAACGGGCGAGATACAGTGATGTAACACATAGTCACTGACACTACCCAGCATCAACCTTTCAATCGATCCCAATCCTCGTGATCCCAGTACTAATAAATCTGGATTTTCTTCTTTTGCTACTGCACAAATTAGATCACGCGGCTGACCTGTCTCCAATCTGGTGCGACTTTCTAGCCCTGAAGCTTGGCAAGTATCTTGAGCTTTTTGGAGCAGCGCTTGTCCTGCGTTCAAGATTTTGCGCTCTAGCTCTGTATCAGGTAGACCACGCCAGCCAACCCAATCGCCTGTAGGTATCATCACTTCAGGGACATAGTTGCTGAGCGGTTCAACGACAGTTAACAAGATAATTTCGGCTTGTAGGGGAGTAGCGAAGATCAGAGCTTTGGCAAGAGCATGTTCGCTAGACTCAGAGCCATCAATGGGAATTAAAAATTTCATGTTTTCATCGTAATATAGAAATTAGAAATTAAATCATCTGTATTACTAATTACACGCTCAAATATACTGATGTTGGTTAACAAGTTGTAAATCTTTGCTGTAGTTCATTTCTTGTAATATTTCATGACACGCGATATTCGTATTGGTTTTGCAAATTCTGTGGGTAATACCCCGTTGATTGAAATTGAGTCTTTATCGGCCGCAACTGGTTGCACGATTTTAGGTAAGGCAGAATTTCTAAATCCAGGAGGCAGTGTTAAAGATCGGGCGGCTTTGTTTATGGTGTTAGAAGCTGAGAAAACAGGAGCCTTACAGCTTGGTGGCACGATTGTGGAAGGAACGGCGGGCAATACGGGCATTGGACTAGCCTTAGTTGCCAATGCGCGTGGTTATCAAAGTGTGATTGTGATGCCGAGCAATCAATCACAAGAAAAGATTGATTTGCTCAAGACTCTGGGCGCGCAAGTAGAACTCACTAATCCAGCGCCCTTTTCTAGTCCCGATAATTACTATCATGTGGCGCGAAAACGTGCTGAAGAAATTAAAAATGCTTTTTGGGCAAATCAGTTTGAAAATCTATCTAATTCTGATGCCCACTATTGCACGACTGCGCCTGAAATCTGGAACCAGACG
>JAYTWB010000002.1:0-7771 GCA_043743655.1 Cyanobacteriota bacterium
ATTGCTTACGAACCAATTTGGGCGATTGGTACAGGTGTTACCTGTGATTCCGCTGAGGCTAATCGTGTAATTGGCTCAATTCGGAGCAAACTCACCAACCCAAACATCACAATTCAATATGGCGGTTCAGTCAAATCTGATAACATTGACGAAATCATGAATCAACCCGAAATTGATGGTGTACTAGTTGGCGGGGCAAGTCTCGAACCATCTGGATTTGCCCGAATTGTTAATTATCGTTAATTTTTATTTGTCGTCAGATACAGCCACAAAAAATTACAAAGTTAGTTTTGATTAAAGTTATTACAATTGACTTTATAAGATAAACTTTGTTATAGTTATGTGCTGTTAATTAGAATACACAGCCGCCGATATACCAAGTTATCACTTATGCCCACGATCCAACAGCTCATCCGCACTGAGCGCCAAACCATAATCACCAAAACAAAGTCCCCTGCCCTAAAAAGCTGTCCTCAACGTAGGGGAGTATGTACGCGCGTTTACACCACAACACCCAAAAAGCCCAACTCTGCACTTAGAAAAGTAGCAAGGGTACGCTTGACTTCTGGCTTTGAAGTCACCGCATACATTCCTGGTGTTGGACATAATCTTCAAGAACACTCCGTTGTGATGATTAGAGGCGGTCGTGTAAAAGATTTACCAGGTGTGCGATACCACATTATTCGAGGCACACTCGATACTTCGGGCGTAAAAGATCGTAAGCAAGCACGCTCTAAGTATGGCGCTAAGCGACCTAAGCCCGGTCAAGCCGCCGCAGCAAGCACTGGCAAAAAGAAAAAGTAGATATTTCAAAGATCACGTCCAAGATCATTTAGCAAACTTAGCAATTCATTTTATAAGGTGAATTTAGTACTGTAATGTCCCGTAGAACGAAAGCCTCGAAGCGTATCACTCCACCCGATTCGGTTTATAACAGCCGTTTAATCAGTATGCTCACCCGCCGCGTGATGTCACGCGGTAAGTACTCTGTCGCCTCACATATTGTTTACAAAGCCCTAGACACTATTGGTGAGCGCACAGGCAATCCACCTCTAGAAGTGTTCGATCGCGCGATTCGCAATGCCACCCCACTAGTCGAAGTCAAAGCTCGTCGTGTTGGTGGTGCTACCTACCAAGTACCCATGGAAGTTCGTACTGATCGCGGTGTTGCTCTCGCCCTCCGTTGGTTAGTTCAATATTCTCGCGCCCGCGCTGGACGTAGTATGGTTACTAAGCTAGCTAATGAACTAATGGATGCGGCTAATGAAACTGGTCAAACCATTCGTAAGCGCGAAGAAACCCATAAAATGGCAGAAGCGAATAAAGCATTCGCCCACTATCGCTATTAAACCGTAGCTGACCTCGCTATACTATTCTTAATACTTTTTACATAACCTTTCGATTCCTGACAAATACGAGGAAATTATTGTGGAACGATCTATTGCCTTAGATAAGGTACGCAATATAGGTATTGCGGCGCATATTGACGCTGGTAAAACCACAACTACAGAGCGCATCCTCTTTTATTCTGGCGTTGTTCACAAAATAGGCGAAGTCCATGATGGAACCGCAACGACAGATTGGATGGCGCAAGAACGCGAACGCGGTATTACGATTACAGCGGCAGCTATCAGCACCAGTTGGAAAGATCACCGCGTTAATATCATTGACACTCCAGGTCACGTTGACTTCACAATTGAAGTTGAACGCTCTATGCGCGTACTTGATGGCGTAATTGCAGTTTTTTGTGCTGTAGGCGGCGTGCAGCCTCAGTCTGAAACCGTATGGAGACAAGCTGATCGCTACAAAGTACCTCGCCTCGTATTCGTTAACAAGATGGATCGTATGGGTGCGAACTTTTTGCGAGTAAGAGAACAAATCCGTGGTCGTTTTGGCTCCAATGCTGTCCCCATCCAACTGCCTATCGGTAGTGAAGCGGAACTAGTCGGCATCGTTGACCTTGTCAAAATGAAAGCCTACATCTACAAAGATGAAATAGGTAAAGACATTGACGAAGTAGATATCCCTGCTGATTTAGTCGAATTAGCCAATGAGTGGCGCGGTAAACTACTTGAGTCAGTAGCGGATTCTGATGATGTGCTCATGGAAAAATATCTTGAAGGCGAAGAACTCACTGAAAACGAAGTTAGAGTAGGACTACGCAAAGGAACTTTAAGCGGTGCGATCGTACCTATGGTTTGCGGTTCCGCCTTCAAAAATAAAGGTGTCCAGCTACTACTAGATGCCGTTATCGACTATCTTCCTTCTCCGAGCGATGTAAAACCAGTTACAGGTTTACTAGACAATGGGCAAGAAGAGATCCGTGAAGCCAAAGATGATGCACCGTTATCGGCACTTGCGTTCAAAATTATGGCCGATCCATATGGTCGTCTTACCTTTGTTCGTGTATACTCTGGCATCTTGAAAAAAGGTTCCTACGCGCTAAACTCTAGCAAAAACAAGAGAGAACGCATTTCTCGCTTGATCATCTTGAAAGCTGACGATCGCCAAGAAGTTGATGAACTTAGAGCAGGTGATCTGGGTGCAGTACTGGGACTTAAAGACACCTTTACGGGTGATACTCTTTGTGATGAAAGCTCACCGATTGTGCTTGAGACTCTCTTTATTCCTGAGCCTGTTATTTCTGTCGCCGTTGAGCCCAAAACAAAGCAGGATATGGAAAAACTATCCAAAGCTTTGCAGTCCCTCTCTGAAGAAGACCCAACTTTCCGCGTAATGACGGATCCAGAAACTAATCAAACAATTATCTCTGGCATGGGTGAGCTTCACCTCGAAATTCTCGTTGACCGTATGAAACGTGAGTTTGGTGTTGAGGCTAATGTAGGCGCACCTCAGGTAGCTTATCGTGAGACTATTCGTAAAACTGTCACTGATATCGAAGGCAAATTTGCCCGTCAGAGTGGTGGTAAGGGGCAGTATGGTCATGTTGTGATCAACCTAGAACCTACCGAACCAGGTACAGGATTTGAATTTGTCTCAAAAATTGTCGGCGGTGTTATTCCTAAGGAGTTCATTAAGCCTTCTGAACAAGGGATGAAAGAAGCTTGCGAATCGGGAATTCTCGCAGGTTATCCTGTGATTGATCTCAGAGCTACCCTTGTACATGGTTCCTTCCACGATGTTGACTCTTCAGAAATGGCTTTTAAAATTGCTGGTTCTATGGCGATCAAAGAAGCTGTAATGAGAGCTCAGCCAGTGTTGCTTGAGCCGATGATGAAAGTCGAGGTGGAAACCCCTGAAGACTACATGGGTGACGTAATCGGCGACCTTAGTCGTCGTCGCGGCAACATCGCGGGTATGGAAGATACCGCATCTGGAAAAAGCGTTGAGGCAAGGGTTCCTTTGTCTGAGATGTTTGGTTATTCTACTGACCTTCGCTCATCAACTCAAGGCAGGGCGAGCTTCTCGATGGAATTTAGCCATTATGAAGAAGTTCCCAAAAATGTGGCTGAAGCCATCATTGCTAAAAGCAAGGGCAAAAAAGAGTAGTCCTTTAAAATACTCTACAAATACTCTATAAACTAGAGTACTAACCACCAAAAATACTCTATAAACTAGAGTAACAATCACCAAAGTTAAGGATAATTACGAAAAAATGGCACGCGCTAAATTCGAGAGAAACAAACCCCACGTCAACATCGGCACTATTGGTCACGTTGACCATGGCAAAACTACTCTAACAGCAGCGATTACAATGTCTCTTGCTGCCGCAGGTCAGGCAACAGCTAAAGCCTACGACCAAATCGATGCTGCACCTGAAGAAAAAGCTCGTGGTATCACGATTAATACGGCTCACGTTGAGTATGAAACCCTAGCACGTCATTATGCTCACGTTGACTGCCCTGGACATGCTGACTATGTAAAAAATATGATTACTGGTGCGGCGCAAATGGACGGAGCAATCTTGCTCGTTTCGGCAGCTGACGGTCCCGAACCTCAAACTCGTGAGCATATCTTGCTTGCGCGTCAGGTCGGCGTTCCTAACCTTGTGGTTTTCTTAAATAAAGAAGATCAGATGGAAGGTGAAGAAGAGCTTGTCGAACTTGTAGAAATGGAAGTTCGTGAGTTGTTATCTTCCTATGATTTTGATGGCGATAATATTCCTATCACTCGCGGTTCTGCTTTAGAAGCGACCAGAGTTATGACTGCCGATCCAAAAACTGCTCGTGGCACAAATCCTTGGGTGGACAAAATCTGGAATCTCATGGATACCGTAGATGAGTCTATCCCTACTCCTGAACGTGCTATTGATAAGCCTTTCTTGATGGCGGTTGAAGATGTGTTCTCGATTACAGGTCGTGGAACAGTTGCCACAGGTCGGATTGAGCGCGGTACGGTTAAGGTTGGCGATATCGTTGAACTTGTGGGGATCACTGATACTCGTACCACAACAGTTACTGGTATTGAAATGTTCAAGAAGAGTCTTGAGCAAGGTTTGGCTGGGGACAACGCAGGTCTATTGCTACGCGGTATCCAGAAAGATGATATTGAACGCGGTATGGTACTTGCTAAGCCTAAGTCGATTAGCCCACACACTCAGTTTGAAGGTGAGGTTTACATCTTGACTGAGAAAGAAGGTGGTCGTAAGACTCCTTTCTTTTCTGGTTATCGCCCTCAGTTCTATGTGCGTACAACTGACGTAACTGGAACAATTGTTGCCTTTACTGCTGATGATGGTAGCGAAGCTGAAATGGTTATGCCAGGCGATCGCATCAAGATGACGGTTGAATTGATCAACCCGATCGCGATCGAACAAGGTATGCGTTTCGCGATTCGTGAAGGCGGACGTACTGTCGGATCAGGCGTTGTTGCTAAAATCCTGAAGTAATTAGCTTACTTTTACTTGAATAAACTTGGATAAAAAGGTCTCGCTAAGCGAGGCCTTTTTACTGTTTTTTATTAAATTAGTTTTTTATTTAGGCTTCTAGTAAGGTTTGACAAGATAATTGTTTGCGGTCTTAATACTAGGGAGTACAAAGAAGTAACCGCCGCCAATTGGACTAATGTATTCTTCGAGAGGTTCGCCAGTTAAACACTTTTGTACCGCTGTGGGAGTAATTGAATGAAACCACGCCGTAAGATTAGCTTTGTTCTGAATCACGAGGATTGGCTAAGCGAATATGAACATCAAGTCGGATTTTTTCACCTTTAGTATTTTGAGAATTAGGTAGGGGGAGTAGATTTAAGATGTTTGTATAGCCAGCCACAGCCACCTAGACAAGTACGCTTATCTTCTTCAGAAACGTTGATATTAGTTCGTAAATATTCTTGCAACCATTGGCAACCACGCATCAATAGGTTCTCAAGATCGAGATTCCACATAATGATTTTGCGATCTTCCCCAGTAGATACCAAAATTTTGCCATTGGGACTGAAACAGACACTTCTCACTGGTCCTTGATGACCATTAAAAGTTCGTAGAAGTGTACCTTCACCACTCCAAAATTGAATTGTAGAGTCTTCACTTGCTGAGACAATTGACTTACCATCGGGACTAAAGCATACAGTCGTAACTTCCGCACTATGCCCATTTAAGGTTTTGATCAGTTGTCCATCAATACTCCAGAGTTTGACACTTTGATCCATACCGCCACTGGCAATCATTGTGCCGTTGGGATTAAAACTGACTGTATAGACTTCAGCACTATGTCCATCTAAGGTTTTTAGGAGTGTGCCATCCCAACTCCAAAGATTAATTAGTTTATCTTTGCTAGCTGAGGCAAGCATACTGCCGTCAGGACTGAAGTCAATGCTATAAACTTCAGCCGCATGACCTGTGAGAGTTTGCAGCCATTTGCCATCAGCACCCCAGACCCTCACCGTACCATCAGCACTACAGGACGCAAAAACTTGACCGTCACAACGATAAACGACGCTATAAATTTCAGCGCGGTGGGCGCTAATTGTGTCAATTAGGGTTCCATCGGTTCTCCACATTTTTATGCTGGCATCAGCTCCTGCCGTAAGGATGGTGGAACTATCGGGACTGAAGGTAACACAGTTAACTTTGTCGTTATGTCCTTCTAAGACCATTTCAAGAGTCCCATTCGCATTCCAAAGATTGACAGTTTTATCTTTGCAGGCTGATGCTAGGAATTTGGAGTTAGGACTAACTGTGACCGAAAATATCTCTTCGGTATGCCCCATTAGGGTTCGTAAAGGTGTGCCACGAATTACCCAAAGTTTGACAGTGGTATCTCTGCTTGCTGAGGCAAGGTTTTTGCCATCTGGGCTAAAGGCAATGCTATGTACAACATCACCATGCCCTTGAAATGTATATTGCAGACCTTGTTCAATATCCCAAATGCGAATAGTGCGATCAAATCCACTGGAGGAAATTGTACGATTGTCATGACTGAAAGCAACACTCCATACTTTATCGGAATGTCCATAAAAAGTTTTTAGTAAGGCTCCATCAGACCCCCACATTTTGACGGTGCGATCGCGACTACCTGAGACGATCGCTAAACCATTAGGAGCATAGGCAACGCTTTCCACAAAGCTATCATGTCCTCGTAAATGCCTGATTGGTACGCCTAGAGTGTTCCAGATGATCAGATTGCGATCAGCACTACCTGAAACTAAAGATTTGCTATTGGGATGAAAAGCCACACAAGTCACCCAGCGATCATGACCGCCGCGTAAGGTTCTGATCACCGTACCGTCATTTTTCCATAGCCTGACTGTGGTGTCTTCGCTTGCCGAGGCAATTATTTCGCCGTCATGGCTAAAACACACGTCTAGAACTGGACCTTCATGACCCTTGAGCGTGGCGATCGGTTGAGGGGCAAAAGCATCTGTTGATGAATTGCGTTGCCAGAGTTTAACCATGTTATCGCGGCTACCTGAAACCAACAGATTCCCGCTAGGACTGAAGGCAACACTGGTTACCCAATTGGAATGTCCGACTAAAGTTTGGAGTAAAACTCCTGAGGCGTTCCAAATTTTGATGGTGCGATCGCTACTTGCTGAGGCGATAAACTGACCATCGCGAGAGTAGCAAACTTTATTAACCCAAAATCCATGTCCTTCGAGACGATTATATTCATGAGTGCCATAGACAACTTGTTCTAAGGCCGTAATCGCCCGAATTTGGGTATTTGCACGCAGATTTTCGAGAGTGGTTTCGTCAACTTGAGTGGTCAGTCGTTTTAGCTTTACGCCACCGATTACACCTGCGATCATCCCCTCTATATGATTGTTGGAAAGATAGAGTGCTTCAGAAGAAATTGTGAGAGCCACAATTTTTTCATTGATTTCGCCCATCTCCGCAATTACACGTTGACGACGTTCGGCATCGAGACTTTTTTCGAGGTCTTGACTCAGTTTTTCGAGGCGATCAGCGTCAGCTGCCCGCGCCGCCATAAGTTGTTCGCGCTCGTTGATTCTTTGAGATGCTTCTAAAAAGTTGTTGTCGATTCTGGATAGATCGTTTTGACCATCAGCCCAAGCTAATGACTCAGCAAGGCGAATTCCTCGTAATAGTGCGGAATCGTCTGTTTCTTCTGAGCGCTCCCATGCTTGCAAAGCTTCGAGATAAGGACAATTTCGCAGTTCGGAGAAATGAATCTTTTTCTTAAGTTTGATGACTACAATCGAGACATCATCTTCAGGAATATCTAATTCTGAAAATTGGTCAAGCGCAATCTTTAAGCCATGCAAAATGTCTGTAGCGGAATATTTTGCTAGTTGGATGACAGTTTTGCGTAGTAGTGAAATGTCATCACTGTCAGACCGTCCAAATTCATCA
>JAYTWB010000003.1:0-5782 GCA_043743655.1 Cyanobacteriota bacterium
TATCAGCGTCAACTCAAGCAGAGGTTTGCATATGTGATTGTCGATCGCGCTGATGAGATGCCCGCGATCGCTTGTGACTTGTGCAGATTTTTGCTGGAAAACGGCGCTCAAGGAATGTTTACTTTTAATCTTGATGGCTCAGTAAGGCTAGGACTAGGGGCTGATCCTAGCTATTGGCAAATACTCAAGTCTAAATGCAAAACCATAGATTTATTGCCTGCTCAGCATACATTAGGTACAGAAATTGCGAAATCGGTTGTAGAAACAGTCAGTCAACCGATTTTACAATTTATTGAACCCTATTCTAAAGTCTATTCTATTGAATCAGTTTCGCGTGCGAAACTGTTCCGAAATGTTGCCGAAACCATTGCCGAAGCGATCGCCTCAGGTGAAGTTAATGCTAATGAGATCGCGATCATTGCCCCTGGATTAGATAATATTGCCAACTATGCGATCGCCGAAATTCTCCGTAAAAAAGAAGTGCGTGTCTCTCCGCTCAACGACCAACGACCGCTCTCTTATTCGGCTCAAGTGCGATCGCTGCTGACTCTGCTCACACTGGTCTATCCAAATCTTGGCAAATTAGTCAGCCGCGATCGGATTGCCGAAATGTTATTAGTGTTGACCAACGCGATCGACCCCGTTCGCGCTGGCATGTTAGCTGACTATTGTTTTGCGCCAGATATCACAAATCCCCGCTTACTAGCGGCAGAAACCTATAATCAATGGAATCGAATTGGCTATGAAGCTACTCATGCTTATGAAAATCTCCGCGAATGGATAGAACAACAGTCATCTAAAGATGCACCACTTCTATTTATTGATCGTGCTATTCAAGCTTTCTTCAAACCGCGCAAACTCAGTTATGAACATACAGCCACACTACAATCCTTAATCGAAACCGCACAACATTATTGGCAACTCGGATATCGTCTCGATCGACAGGATGCCAATATCCTCGAAAACTTCATTCAACTAATCCGTCAAGGCACTGTCACCGCTAATCCCTATTTCCCAGATGCTTCCCAAGACAGTGTTGTGATCGCCACGATTTTTCAATATCGGATGGCAAGACTTTCGCATCGTTGGCAATTTTGGCTCGATGCTAGTTCTGATCTTTGGCTACAAGGTGGAGCCGCGGCATTATTTGGTGCGCCATTTTTTCTCAAAGAATGGAATGGCGAGCTATGGACAACTGAAAATCAAAATGCAGTTGATATGCAGCGATTACAGAAGCTGCTCAGAGATTTGCTTGATCGCACAGGTGATCGCTTATATCTCTGCCATAGTGAGATGAGTACCAATGGACAAATCCAAAATGGAGTATTAATTCCTTTAATTGAAATCAGTACCATTGAAACCTAGAAGCCTGAGTTGCCTGCTCTGCGGGCGAACCGCACTCTATAGTCTCCACAATGAAACAAAAGCCAATTGATGTTAGTCTACTTATGCATGTTCGCCAGATATGTCGAGAATGTCATATGACTAAGTTTTTAAGCCTTACTAATGTAATTACTAATGCAATTTTTGTATTGGCGCTGAGTACGCCATCGCTTGTTGTAGCGCAACCGATTACTCAAAAAATAGTTTTTGTATCGCCACAAGGCTTTGATAAGGGGGCAGAAACGCAAGTTTTTCGGACACTCACGGCAGCGATCGCCAACAACCCTCAGGCAGGGACTATCTTTCAGTTAAGTGCGGGTACTTATAGCGAAGCCACTGGCGAAAGTTTTCCGATTCGGCTTCCACAAGGATCAACTTTGCGCGGTGATTCCAATGGAACGAATGTGGTGATCAATGGTGGTGGACGTTTTGTCAGTCCCACCTTTGCTAGCCAAAATATTGCGATCGCGGCGGCAAACAACTCACGCATCGAAGGAATTACCGTCACCAATGGCAATCCTCGTGGTTATGGACTATGGCTAGAGTCAAGTCGTAATGTGGTTGTGGCGAGTAATAACTTTATTGGCAATACCCATGATGGCATTTTTCTTACAGGTAATGCCAATGCTTATATTAGTAACAATCTATTTACTGGGAACACGGGTAGTGGAATTTCGGCACTGGGGACAAGTACAGGTGAGATTCGTGATAACAAGTTTGAGAACACAGGCTTCGGATTATCAATTGGACAGCAGTCCCAAGTTGTTTTAACTAACAATAATATTTCTCGAAATGTTGATGGAATTATTATTTCTAATACGGCTCAGCCAACCTTGCGCGGCAATGCGATCGCCGATAACCAGCGGAATGGTTTAGTAATTCTTGGCAGCGCTAACGGTTCTCCCCGTCCTGATCTTGGCACAACAATTTCGCAGGGAAATAATACTTTCAGGGACAATCGCGAATATGACATTGACAATATGACAACTATCCCTATAGCCGCAGTTGGCAATCAAATAAATCGATCGCGTGTTAAAGGATTGCTTGATCTAACTGTTTCACGATCGCCGATATCTAATCCGATCGCCGTTAATCCTGCACCACCCAAAACTCCAGTCACAATATTTGTACCCGCCAAGCCTCCTAGCTCCAATCAGTCATTACCAAACCCAATTAGTTCCCCAAATACTAGCCCTAATAATTCCCCTAATAGTTCACCAACAACGATTATCATTGAGCGCGAATATAGCTCTAAACCAACAGTTCCCAGTTATCCTGTGGCGACTTTGCCCGCAACTATGCTCGATCCGACGACAGGTAAGCCATTTCAATATCGCGTGATTGTGCCTGTGACTTCGACATTTGTTACCCAACGCGTGAAAACGATTGTCCCAGATGCTTTTCGGTTCTCACGCAGTGGTAAAACCATGCTCCAAGTCGGAGCATATAGCGATCGCCCTGCTGCTAATGAATTAGTGCAGAAGCTATCCCAATCAGGCTTAAGTGCCGAGATTATTCCTTTTCGCTAATGTAAAACCCAAAAGATGAGTGGCGGGATGAAAGTTCAGCCACTCATCTTTCGGGTTTTGAATGGGCAACCTTCTCAGTTTTATTTAAGTTTTAAGCGATTAACTTCTGTGCTGATTCTATCTGGCTTCTGACTTGATCTAAGCCAGTACCACCGTAGCTATTGCGAACCTTCACGACCTGTGCAGGAGCGATCGCCTCGATGATATTAGCCTCAAATTGAGGATGAAAAGTCTGCCACCGCTCGATAGATAAATCCTTGAGCAAGATTCCTTCGCTAGTGCAGGTTTTGACCAGCTTACCAACCAGTTGATATGCCTCACGGAAAGGAACCCCTTTTGCCGCCAGATAATCAGCGACATCGGTAGCATTGGAGAAATCCTCGGCAACGGCTTCCGCCAGACGCTTGGGCTGAAATTCGATGCCCTCATCGATCAAAATTGTCATGGCTTCTAAACAGGCGCGAATCGTCACCACCGCATCAAAGATGCCTTCTTTATCCTCTTGCATATCCTTGTTATAAGCCAGAGGCAAGCCTTTAATGATCGTCAGCAAGCCTTGCAAATGTCCAAACACTCGCCCTGTTTTGCCACGGACTAATTCAGGCACATCAGGATTTTTCTTTTGGGGCATGATGCTAGAGCCTGTACTGACGCGATCGCTAAGTTTCACAAAACTAAATTCTTGTGATGACCACAAAATCACTTCTTCTGACAGGCGGCTGAGATGAACCATGATCAAACTTGCCGCACCAAGAAACTCCACGGCAAAGTCCCGATCAGATACACCATCAAGACTATTGCGACCAACTGAACCAAAGCCCAATAGCTCGGCTGTGTAATGGCGATCGATCGGGTGGGGTGTACCTGCCAAAGCTCCTGAACCGAGGGGGCAAACATTGACCCGCGCATAAATCTCATCAAGGCGAGTCCAGTCACGCTGTGCCATTTCAAAATATGCCAGCAGATGATGGGCGAGGCTAATCGGCTGGGCGCGTTGCAGATGCGTATACCCCGGAATAAATGTCTCGATATGCTGCTCAGCTTTATTCACTAGAGTTTGCTGCCAAGTTCGTAAATCAGTTTGGATTTTACGAATCTGATCGCGCAAATATAGACGAACATCAGTGGCGACTTGATCGTTGCGCGATCGCGCAGTATGAACTTTCTTGCCGACATCGCCAATCAACTCCGTGAGACGGCGCTCCACTGCAAAATGCACATCTTCCGCATCGATCCCTGGATTAAAATTTCCAGCGCGATATTCTTGGCGGATTTGCTCCAATCCATTGACAAGCATTTCCCCTTCTTCGGCGCTAATAATTCCCACTTTTGCCAACATACGCGAGTGCGCTTGTGAGCCTGTGATGTCATATTCAATTAAATTAATGTCAAAACTAATACTGGCATTAAATCTGGCGATCGCAGGATGCAGCGCTGTCTCGAAACGCTGACTCCAGGGTTGGGGGGCTGTGGTTTGGCTCATAATTTGATGTCTGTTATGATGTCTAGTACAAATTAAAGCATTAAATCTGTTTATGGTGGCTTCAACTAAGACGGCTTCAACTCTAGCGATCGTAACGCCAGTCAAAGGTCATGTTCAGGTTTTCATTGCGCCGCATCGCAATCTTTATGCTGACATCATCGCTCAAGGGTTGCGGGTTGCGGGTCAAGGTACACAAGTATTACTAGCGCAACTTTTTCAAACAGGGATTAATCAAGGATTGAGCAATCCTCGGCGACTGGTAGAAAATCTCGAATGGTTGCGTTGTGATGCATCGCGCGATTTGTCTAAAGAGGATGTAGAGCTAACTGATGCCGAAAAGTCGGCAGTGCTGGAACTATGGGACTATGCCAAAGTCACGATTAAGTCGGCTCGGGCTGGTTTAGTTATCCTCGATGAGGCAAATTTGCTGGTGGCGCGATCGCTGATTACTGAAGATGAATTGGTGCAGGTATTAGAAATGCGATCGCCTAAAGTGAATATTATTTTGACAGGTGCTTTCATGCCTGAGCGCATTTCTGACTATGCTGACCAAGTCACACATCGCCGAAATTAAATTGCTAGGTCAACTGTGCGATGATTGTTGTAATAATTTTGTTGTTAGGTTTTCTTGACTGTGAATACCGTCCGTACTGTTTCTGATACCAAAAAAGATTTTTATCTAGCTTTCCCCAAGCCAGTCAATCAAGTCTATCGGCGGGTTGTGGATGAGCTTTTGGTGGAAATCCATTTGCTAAAAGTCAATCAAACATTTGTTTATGACTCAATTTTTGCACTCGGTGTGGTCACAACTTTTGATCGCTTTACGATTGGTTACAAGCCTGAAACCGATCGCTTTGCTGTATTTCATGCATTATGCTCAGCGCTTCAGTTTGAGCCTGATCGCATCCGTCAAGATGCAGCGACCTTGAGTGATCTCGCCACGCGATCGCCTGATCAAGTCAAGAGCTTACTGACCAATTTTGATGATGGAACTAACCTTGAGCCGCTTTCGGGGCAATTAAAAACAATCGTTACCCAAGAAAACTTTAAATATAGCCGTTTGTTAGGTGTTGGGCTGTATGCACTGCTCGAAATCAGTGATCCTGACACGATCGCTGATAACACCAAGCGTGAGGCAGCCGTAAAGTTAGTGGGTGAGACGCTAAAGTTTGGGAGCGATCGCTTAGTCAAAGATATTGATCTCTATCGCTCAAATCTCGACAAGATCGAACAAGCACGTCTTATGATCGCGGACATGGTCGAAGCTGAGCGTAAAAAACGCGCTCAAAAAGAATCTGCATCAACAAGTGTGATTGCCGAATCAACATCTGAATCAACGGCTGAATCAAAGAGTGATTCTTAATTCCAAAACCAGATATAAAAAAGC
>JAYTWB010000004.1:0-4654 GCA_043743655.1 Cyanobacteriota bacterium
TGCAGTCCTACTGATTCCAATCAAGTTAAAATCAATAATCCTGTCGCCATCGAATATGGAGCGCTCAGAAGTGATTTGTTGTCAGGTTTAATCGATGCTTGCGCCTTTAATCTCAATCAAGGTAATGGAATTTTAAATGGATTTGAAATTGGGCGCGTGTTTTGGTTGGACGAAGCTGGCAGCGATGAAACCGATCGCATTGCGGGAATTTTTGGTGGCGACCCCACGGTTGGCACTTGGCAACACAACTCCAAGCCCATGAATTTCTATGAAGCCAAAGGTTTACTAGATTCTGTATTCCATAATCTCTGCGTCACAGTCGAATATCAACCCGATCAAAAAGATTCGCGTTTACATTCAGGTCGCACCGCTTCCCTCTGGATTTCAGGTGAACGCCTCGGTACATTTGGTCAATTACATCCACAATTACGCGCCGAGAAAGAACTTCCTGAAGAAATTTATGCTTTCGAGCTAGATTTCTATACTTTGCTGGATGCGATGATGAAAAAGTCGATTCCTATTTTTCAAGCATTCTCGACTTATCCCAATAGCGATCGCGATATTGCTTTCTTTGCACCACTCAAATTTACGGTTGCCGAAATTCAGCGCTCCATCAATCATCTCGGTGGCGAGCTTCTAGACTCAGTGACTCTCTTCGATCAATATATTGGTCAAGGTGTTCCTGAAGGTTCGCGTAGTCTTGCCTTTAGATTGGTTTATCGAGCTAGCGATCGCACTCTGACTGAGGCAGATATTAATCCTATTCATCAAAAAGTGCGAGACTTACTCGAAGAGAAGTTTCAAGCAACATTAAGGAGTTAGGCGGCTAACCCTACCTCAATCTTGGCTAAGATCACCCATAGCAACGGGATCGCTGTGATAAGCTAACAGGGTTAGTGTCATTAACACGAATAAATATGGATCGACCTTCTCGCTCTGTTCCCCAAGCCGCACAAGCCGCCTACTCAGGGGATTCGTCATACGGACGAACACCGCCGCCTGACTTACCTTCGCTACTACTAAAAGAGCGAATCATTTACTTTGGGTTGCCTCTTGTATCGCCTGACGAATACAAACAGCAGCTGGGAGTCGATGTTACCGAATTGCTCATTGCACAATTGCTTTATCTGCAATACGAAGACCCCGAAAAACCAATTTTTCTGTATATCAACTCCACAGGGACATCTTGGTACACAGGTGATGCGATCGGCTTTGAGACTGAAGCCTTTGCTATCTGTGATACGCTCAATTATATCAAGCCTCCTGTGCATACGATCTGCCTTGGACAAGCAATGGGAACCGCCGCGATGATTCTCGCGAGTGGAACTAAAGGCTTCAGAGCAAGTTTGCCAAATGCCACGATTGTCCTACACCAAGCCCGCCGCCAGACAAGAGGACAAGCCTCCGACTTGCAGATTCAGGCGAAGGAAGTCTTGACAAACCGCGCCGCGATGTTAGAGATTTTGTCGCGCACTACGGGCAAGTCAACCGAATCCATTACCAAAGATATGGATCGGATGTTGTATATGACTCCTGATCAAGCAAAAGAATACGGCATTATTGATCGCGTTCTTGAAAGCACAAAAGACTTGCCCACCGCAGTTCCTGTGCTTGCATAGCAATCCATCTGTTAACATCCAAATTATTTTATATATAGATAGTATTTAAAATCATGCCTATCGGTATCCCTAGAGTTCCTTATCGCTATCCAGGCGACTCTTATACGCAGTGGATTAATATCTACGAGCGTTTGTCGATGGAGCGCATTATCTTTTTGAGTGGTGAAGTTACAGATGGGATGGCAAATGCGATTATTGCTCGCCTTCTCTACTTTGATTCAGAAGATCAAACCAAAGATATTTATATTTATATCAACTCTCCAGGTGGTTCGGTTTCGGCAGGATTAGCCATCTTTGATACGATGCAGCACATTAAAGCTGATGTAACTACAATTTGTGTAGGACTGGCGGCTTCGATGGGTTCATACCTGCTGATGGCTGGCACTAAAGGTAAGCGTTATGCTTTGCCAAATGCAAGGATCATGATTCATCAGCCTTCAGGTGGTACTAGAGGGCAAGCTTCGGACATTGAGATTGAAGCGCGGGAAATTATCCGCATTCGTCAAAAGCTGAATGAAGAATATGCTAAGCGAACTGGACAGCCTCTCGAAAAGATCGAGCGCGATATGAATCGTGATTACTATATGTCTTCGCAAGAATCTCTTGCTTATGGATTAATCGATCGCGTACTTGACTCTCCTCAGGAAGCAAAATAAACACCAAACAAAAAAGGTTGTGCTTAGCGCAACCTTTTTTGTTTGGTGTAAAAGTCACGATTTACAATCGCTTTAATTTAACGAAAAACAATTGGATCGTCTAAATCCTTACAAAAGTCAATTTTAGAAGGTGTGCTTTCGCTCCCGTCAGCAAATGTTGCTTTGATAAATTGATCGCATGATTCATTGTTAGTTGAACTGTCCCAAACCATTTTGGTATTTTCACTAGGTGAAATGCCTGTACCAATGTCAAAATATCCCCATTTAGTACCTGTCTGAGAAACTAATAAGCTTTTGATTGTAGAGTTACTACTGTTCTTGACATAGAAATACCACTGCTCAGCAGAAGCAGAAGCAACATTGGCAACCAAGCTAAAAGCAAGCATGCTTGCAGACACCAAAAGACTACGCTTGATCAGCATTTTTTAGTTTTCCAAAACAATTTGTGATCTGAATATAACCTATGAAATATTGTTTTTGATATCAGCTTAAATATTGATAACTTTTTAGTAACTTATTTTGTCTATGGTGTATCTCTGGTGGTTACAGTCCAATCAATTCAGTTGCGTTCTTATCAAATTCCTTTTTGTGAGCCTTTCCAAACTTCTTGGGGAACATTTCTTAATCGCAAAGGGTTTGTAATTGAGATTAGCGATCGCCTTAATTGGATGGGGGAGAATATCGGTTTAGAGAATATTGGTTTAGGTGAAGCAGCTCCACTTGATGGCTTCGGGATGGAATCTCTTATTGAAACTGAGCAAGCTTTGAGAGAAGCTCAGCGATCGCTAATCAATACAAAAATTGAAACTTTAAGTGATATTGAGAACTTGCTGACTAAATACAATCGCACACCTGCCGCTAAACATGGGATTGAATTAGGATTAGTTAACCTATTAGCGCAAAAGCAAGGTATGACACTTTCGCAGTTGCTGGCAAATTTATGTTTTGGCGTAATTCGCGATCGCGTGGCTGTTAATACCGTGATTGGGGCGATCGCGCCTGAACTGGCGGCAACAAAAGCAAAAGAATATATAGATCAAGGTTATCGCTGTCTCAAGATTAAAGTCGGAACTAATGATTTTGAATTGGATTTGCGAAGAATAGAAGCAGTGCGATCGCAAGTTGGGAATGCAATCCAAATTAGGATTGATGCTAATCAGGGTTGGTCGGTGAGTGAGGCGATCGCTAATTTAAAAAAACTAGAATTTCTCCAAATCGAGTATGTGGAGCAACCTGTAGCGGCGGCTAATTTGATTGGGATGGCAGAAGTTAGGCGATCGCAGTCTATTCTTGTCGCCGCCGATGAGTCAGTTAATAATCTTCAGCAATTGCAGCAAGTAATTAAAGCCCAAGCAGCGGATATTATTATTCTCAAACCAATGGCTCTCGGTGGAATCTTGACGGCTCACCGAGCAGCAGTGATCGCATTTCAGGCTGGCTTAGACGTAGTGGTAACAACGACTATCGATGGGGCGATCGCGCGTCAAGCCGCCTTTGATCTAGCTGCGGCACTACCAATCAAACGAGCTTGCGGTTTAGCGACAGGACATTTACTTAATGAAAACATTTAATCCGCGTGCTTCGCGCGCGGATTAAATGTTTTCATTAATTATCGCGAGGGCGAGATGTTTCTTGGAAAATTTGGATTGCGTTCAGCGGATCACTGCTAAAACTGCCAAGCTTATTGACTCTTTGTGGCGTGGCATTATAATTGCCAGCCAAGACTGGCTCTGTCGGCACAACTTCAAGATTAATCTTTTGAATCTTGAGGTTGGGACTAGATAAATTTTGGCTGGGAGCGAACTGATCGGTATTTGTGGGCAAGATTGGTTGCCCTTGAGCAGGTCGCAACCGATCTGCATCACCTCGGCGTGGTTGGGCAGAATTAGTTTGTGACCATGCAGGAGTTGCCGCAGGAATCGCAATTGTGGCGATCGCCATGCTTATTAAAAATCGATAAATGCGTTGATAAGACCCGTTCATATATTCCTCTGGTTGGCAGTCAGCGATATTAACTACATCGTTTCTATTATCTCCCCAACTAAAATTAGTACGGTTAATCTTTGGGTTTAATCGCGTTTTTAAAGCCTACTACCAACAAAATATTTGTCAAAGTTAAAAATGACTCCGCACTACCATGCAACCAGTCAATATTGGCTAAAGCTTCACCATACTGTATCTGAGCATAGAGTCCTGCGGGGATCGTAATCGCCACAAAAACTAACGTGCCATAAAATCCCCAAAGTCCCAGCTTGGGAAATTGTCCTGATTTGGTCGCAAACCAGAGAAAGGCAAGATAGGGAAATAGAGATAGTCCGAATATGGTTTCTTTGGTCATAATTATATAAAATTGTCATCTACATGAAAGTTAGTGAGTCA
>JAYTWB010000005.1:0-4178 GCA_043743655.1 Cyanobacteriota bacterium
TACCAACTTAAATTTGGGCTTTTGTCTGATTATTTGCGGACTCAGCTTAAGCATCCTTCTATTCCTATGGCGCTTGCGTAAGTCCTAACTATGTTGGTCTCAGATGATATCGCCTCTTCTAACCACAAATTAAGATCGCGATCGTACAGCGTTATTTTTTGCTTGATAGTCTGGGGCATAGGTTTAAGAGATGTAATACAGCATTTATCAAGTATATCTTAAGTAACAAGGGGCTAAAGTCCATTGCCTGTTTAATTACTCAATTCCATCAAGATTTTTGAGTATACTTTTAAGCTGATTAATATCCATCATAGGTTGACTGCGATGAATCATCCTATGACAGTTTGAGCATACAATAGCCAAATCTTCTAAACTTGTTTGAGTTTCTTTATCAACTTTAGCTAAAGGATTTTTATGATGAACTTCACAAAATCCATGCCCAAGATGCCCATACAGACTAACAAAATCAAAGTTGCATACTTCACAAATTAATTTTCCTGTTGCATTTAGAACTCTTTCCTTCTTCTCCTTAACAATCTTGGGATTACGTTCACGTCGAATGTGAATAAATAGCTTTTTTCTACCTTCAGTTATAGAAATATTAGATATGTCAGGCTCTAATTTAGAAATAGGTTGGGGATGGTTTATTAATATAGATTCAATTACTACTTTTTCTGGCTTATCTGCACTTAAATTAGTTTGCAATTCTCTATGTTTGTGTGAACCTGTTTGAGCGGCAACTATACCTGAACTTGATAGTTGCCAAATAGATCGTGGAGAATTAGAAAAAAGATAGCCAGAATCTTTAAGCCCCCGCCTAGCAAACTGAACCATATTATTCCATGCAGGTCTATGATTCTCAGATTCGCGAGGTTGTATTCGCTCTTGTTCTGTTAATTGAAAATAGTCAGCTAGTGGTTGGTAAGCATCTGAGGATTTAATTCTACAATCTGAGCCGCCACGGAAATATATCAAACTAATTAGTGCTTCTTCTATTTTAGATTGAGTAGGGTATGACATAGTTTGGGCAGAATATGTAAAGTAAGTATATTTACTGAATTATCACATAAAAAAAGGGGCTTTGCGCCCCCTGTCTAATTCTAATTATTCAATTCCATCAAGGGGTGCAAAACCTTGACGTTGAGTGTTCTCGGTGATCACTCGCGGCTCGAGGAACTGTAATAAATAATCACGTCCGCCAGCTTTGGAACCGATACCGCTTAATTTGAAACCGCCGAAGGGCTGACGATCAACTAATGCGCCTGTGATGCCGCGATTGATGTAGAGATTGCCCACTTCAAATTCGCGATAGGCACGTTCAATATGAGAAGGTGTGCGTGAGTATAAGCCGCCTGTAAGTGCGAAGTTTGTACCATTGGCGATCGCTAATGCTTCATCAAAACTTTGAGCCTTGATTACTGCTAGCACGGGTCCAAAGATTTCTTCTTGAGCGATCGCACTATGGGGATCGACATCACTAAAAATGGTGGGGCTGACATAGAAGCCATGATCGGGGACTTTTCCTTCATAAGCAAGCTTAGCGGTTTCTTTCCCTTTGATGATGTAGTTCTGGATGTTCTTTTGCGCGGCAGCATCAATCACGGCACTGAGCTTAGTATCGGGGAGATATGCATCGCCCACGATGAGAGAACGGGTGGCTTCCACTAATCGCTCCATAAAGTTGTCATAGACAGGAGCCAGCACGATCGCTCGCGAGCAAGCAGAACATTTTTGACCTGCGAAACCAAAGGTGGAATTCATCACACCGACCACTGCCTGATCGAGATCGGCGCTTTCATCAACAATGATGCCATTTTTGCCGCCCATTTCGGCAATCACGCGCTTCATATGTTTTTGATTGGGGCGCAAGATCGAAGCTTCGGTGACTATTTGACAACCGACTTGTTGCGAACCTGTGAAGGCGATCAGATGCACGTCTGGATGTTTGACTAAATGAGAACCAACAGTCGAACCTTTAGCAGGAAGATAGGTAAATACACCTGTGGGAAGTCCTGCGGCTTGGAGAACTTCGGCAATCTTGGCTCCGATTACAGAGGATTGTTCGGCGGGTTTGAGAATGACTGTATTACCTGCGGCGATCGCGGCGACACTCATACCCAAGGCGATCGCAAAAGGAAAGTTCCAAGGCGAAATCACAACTACTACACCGCGAGGTTGATAGATGTAAGTATTATCTTCTCCCGGAATATTACGCTGTTCACCGCTTTCGAGACTTTCCATCTCTTTGGCATAGTAACGACAGAAATCGATCGCTTCGGAAACTTCGCCATCGCCTTCACGAATTGGTTTGGCAACTTCCCAAGTAATCCATGCGACTAGCTCTTCACGTTGTGCTTCCATGATGTCGGCAGCTTTTCGCAAGATATCACCGCGTTGTTTAGCGCTGAGTTTCTTCCAAGTCGCAAAGGCAGTTTTTGCTGATTTGACGGCTGCTTCCGCTTGCTCGATACTGGCTAGACCGATCTTGCCAACGACTTGCGAGAAATTGGCAGGGTTGACCGATTCGACATAGTTCTCAGTTTGAACAGCTTGACCATCGATAATCGGTAAATAAGTCTTCCCAAGTTGATCGCGAACTTTTTGCAGAGCAGTTTGCGATGCTTCGCGATCGCTAGTTATCGCATAATCGCGATCGCTAGCATTCACAAATCCATCAAAAATGTTAACTGCCCTTGCGCCGTTGTAATTAAAATCGCGATCAGTCATCACAGGCGCAGCGACTAATTCAGTGATGGAACGCGACTCACTACCACTGATGCGTAAAAAAGAACTATTCGCCGTATTTTCTAACAAGCGGCGAATCAAATAGGACATGCCAGGGATGAGGTCGCCAAAGGGACAATAGACTCGCACACGATAGCCCATTTCGGCGATCGCTTTCGCAAATTTGTCACCCATGCCATAGAGACATTGGGCTTCAAAAGCGCGACTAGGAATATTTAGAGTCTGCACGATCGCGATCGCTTTAGCTAGCGATCGGGCATTGTGACTACCGATCGCCGCATAGAGATATTGATGATTTTCTAAGAGAATTTGAATCAATCGCTCATAGTTAGCATCAGTGGAAATCTTATCCGAAAATACAGGTAAAGCCCAGCCCTGTTGATAGGAACGAATCGTTTCGCGATCCCAATATGCACCTTTGACTAAGCGCACAGTTACAGGTTTATTACGTTTTTTTGCCCATTCCACCAGTTCGTATAAGTCCTGTTCACTATCGCGCAGATAGCCTTGCAGGGTAATTCCAACATCAGTGCGATCGCAAAATTCTGGCTCGGTTAAGACCTGTTTGAGAATTTGTAAAGTCAGTGATTTAAATTCGTACTGCTCCATATCAAAATGAATACTACAGCCCAATTCTTTAGCTTTACGCAATAAGATTCTTGCGGGTTCGCTGACTTTCTCTGTGGTTTTGGTAGGATCAAGGGGATCGAATTGCGAATAGAACGCACTGAGTTTGACAGAGACCTGAACCCGATTGAGAGATTCACCATCGGCTTTATCAATTTGATCAACCACTGACCAATTTTTAGCTTTAGTTGACAAGTCCTCCATCATGCCAATATAGCGATTGAGATAGCCCTCTGCTTCCAATTCACTAATCACGGCTTCGCCTAGCAAATCCATCGTAAAAGCAAAGCGATCGCGCCGCATTTTTTCAATAGATTTGCTTGCTTCGGTCAAGTTTTCACCACAGATGTAGCGCTTAGCTAGAGTTCCCACCGCAGTCGAGAGAGTTGTCGCGGCAGCGATCGCCGTAATCGAGTTGGGATTGTCAGTGCTGAAGTTTAACAAAGCGCGCAAAGCAGGAACTTCGACCGCATCACTAGCCAGATATTCTTGCATGTGTCGCGCAATTTCAGTTTTGCTCTGCAAAGCTGGCAAACAATCGATCAAACGAAACAACTGCACCCGCAAACCTTCGTTTTCCATTGTCCAAGCCATCAGCTTGTCATCAAGACGCAAGTCATCTTTGAGTTGCGATAGTTTTGCCCAAATGGAACTTTTCCCACTTCCACTCAAAATCTTCTGGGCAATTTCTTGTGTCTTTGCTTCATATTTAGACACATCTAAAGAACTATTAAACCCATTACTAAAACCTAAATTTGCTTGCTGCGTTTGGCTAACCACGACTTTAACTCATAATCCTTTTAACT
>JAYTWB010000006.1:0-2600 GCA_043743655.1 Cyanobacteriota bacterium
CGTCCAGACAGGTCAGGTAGAGCGCAGATTCTCACTGTCCACGCCAATAATGTGCGACTGGGTGAGGATGTCGATCTGGAATTATTAGCAACCCGCACATCTGGCTTAACCGGAGCGGATTTGGCGAACCTCGTCAATGAAGCAGCTCTCATGGCAGCACGGAATAACCGTCAAGCGGTATTGATGACTGATTTTGAACTAGCCTTCGAGCGGGTACTAGTCGGCTTAGAAAAGCGTTCGCGGGTATTGAATCCGATCGAGCGGCAGACAGTGGCTTATCATGAAGTGGGACATGCTCTCGTTGGTGCTTTGATGACCGGACGCGGTAAAGTTGAGAAAATCTCGATCGTTCCTCGTGGTGTCGGTGCATTGGGCTATACCCTCCAAATGCCTGACGAAGATCGGTTCCTGATGATGGAAGACGAAATTCGGGGTCAAATTGCCACCCTCTTGGGCGGACGCGCGGCAGAATCTGTAGTGTTTGGCAAAGTATCTACAGGTGCCAGTGACGATATCCAGAAGGCGACTAATCTCGCCGAAAAAGCGATTACTCTCTATGGGATGAGCGATACTTTGGGACCGATTGCCTTTGCTGGCAACCAATCGCAGTTCTTGGAAGGCGATACCAATCCTCGTCGGGCTGTCAGTGGTGATGTGGCGGTTGAGATCGATCGATTAATCAAAGAAACCATCGATGGTGCAAACAGCATGGCTAAAGCTATTTTAGAGCAAAATCGGGAATTGTTAGAATCTACTACTCAGGTGTTGCTCGATCGAGAAGTCCTCGAAGGCGACTCCCTCCGCGCCATCCTGAGTCAAGTCCAATCACCTGTTGGATTAGCCGATTGGTTACAAACAGGGAAAGAGTAATAGGAATAGGCTCAATATTCAGACAGAGTTCTCATCCTGTTTGCGACATATCTTCGTAAAATTGGGTGAGAATTTTATTGCTACCAGTTAATCCTCAATCCAACGTGCAAAATTTTGTTTGACTCTAACTAATCGTGCTGGTGATATCTCGCCGATTGTGCCCATCAATATTTGAGCTGAAATTACAGCTAGACGACTTACCCTAATTACGCTAGTTGATTTCAAACCACTTTGAAGAAAGTCCTCATCTGCGATCTCAATAATTTAATCAAGATCGATGATCTCTTGTCCCGTTTTTGTAGAGATCATACAGTTCAACCAATCTCCATATTTACTGTTAACTTGTTTTAGCAAAAGAGCCGGACGTAATTTACCAACGGTTAAGTCTGTCTGAGGAAACTTAAACAGTACGATTTGACCAGCTTTTTTAGTTACCATTTCTCTTTCAAATCTTGCTCTGTATATTCTGGTAGATTGTCATTTTCCAGTTCCTGCATTGCTTGTCCCAGAGAAAAATGTGACCATTCATCATCTTCCTGCTGACGATCATACTCATTCTGACTATCAATTAGCGAATTTAGAAAAGTCAAAACTTCTGTCTGTTTTTCCTCACTTAATACATCAATTCTCTCTTGGATAATTTGTTTAATGCTCATGTGTTTTAGCTAGTATTATTTAGATTTCTACGATTTATTCAATTTATCAAAAGCCAGCGGCTATAATTTTATCAGCAGTTAAATCTAGTAATATATCCTGAAACTTTAATTTGTCATCACCCCGATAAATTTGTTCTTGATACCCTGTCTCTGTCAATGTTAAAACCATAATTTCTCGCACCTGTGGATCGACAATCCAATAGACAGGAATATCTAGATCTTGGTATTGGATTCGCTTGGCGATATAGTCTCGATCTCGTTGCAAATTGCCAGGACTAACTACCTCTACAACTAAATCTGGTGGTGCCATCTGCAATCTAATGGTATTTCGAGAACGTAATTGTTCGATATGTTCTGTTTTAATTATCGTTAAATCGGGATAACGATTGCGAGGTTCACCATTGACTTCTAGCTCTAGTCCATGTCCTCGAACTCGTAAATGACCGAACATCTGAGCAAAATATATGAGTAGGTTAGTCGCAATCCCAATATTGAATCCCGATTCTGGTGGCACTGCAATTAATTCTCCATTAAATAATTCATATAGCCGATTATTATCATCGGTATAATCTAAATATTCCTCAAAAGATTCAAATCGAGGATGCGTTACTACTACTGTTGATAAGTTCATCAAGGCGATACTCCTACATGGCGAGGACTGAATACATTGTATCAAGCCTAGAATCGATTCTCCAAGGAGATGCTATTGCTGGGGACGCTGTACCTGACGGCAGGCTGTCGCCAACGCTACCGCCAACGGACGAAATATCCAAATGCCTCGGGCAATAGAGCGTGCAACGAGCGTAGCCGAATTGCCCAACACCTGACATTAACAACCTCGATCGACCTACAATGATAACTATCTCACCCAATTCGTGGCACATCTCCGCTAGAATTGGGTGATTATTTCTATGGCAAGTCAAATACTAATTTTTAACCGCATACTGCTCTCAGACAGTGGTTAAACAACTAATTGAAGCTAGATCTAACTCCCAACTCCTAACTCCCAACTCCCTCATGACTATTTTCACGCTGCAATCAGTTAAAAAAGACTTTGGAATCAAAGAGATTCTC
>JAYTWB010000007.1:0-2075 GCA_043743655.1 Cyanobacteriota bacterium
AAAACATCAGGTGGCACTTTTTCATCGATCGCCATTGTTGTCGCAACGATCTGCACATCATCGCGCAACCAATTAGGGAAAAGCGGACGCATCGGGCGATCGATCAGTCTGCAAGTGAGAGTTGCCTTTTCAGGCGGTCTACCTTCACGGCGCAAGAAGCCACCAGGGATGCGACCTGCTGCATACAAGCGCTCTTCATAATCAACAAGCAATGGCACAAAATCTACGCCGTCACGAGCAGGACCTCTGGTCGCTGTCACTAATATTGCAGTTTCACCACACTGGACTAATACTGAGCCGCCAGCTTGAGGTGCAAACGTGCCAATTCTTAATTTAATTTCCCTGCCATAAAAAGGGATGGTTTTCGTTACGGCATCCATCTATAATCTTCTTCCGTTTTGACTTTTTCACTTTGTATCTTGCAATGTTAGCACTGATGTAGTGGGGTCTGCTGTCGAAGACCCAGAAAGTAGAGAAGAGCGCAAAGCGCTCTTCTCTACTTTCTCGCTTGGTTCGTTTGCAATTGAATTAACAAACGTTTAATTAGCATCACCAAAGTTCCTTTTATAGAACTTAACAATGACCTAATTCCACCAAAACTACCCGCCATTTTCCAAATAAATACGACCCAATGCCAGCCCTTACCAATCTCGCCCCAAACTGTAATTTTTTGGGCAATTTCTTCCTCTGGAGATGCTGCTGGCTGGCTAGAGGCTTGCACATCTAAACTATTAAAGTTTGATTCTTGTGACATAAAATTTAATCTAATTAATTTTGATTTAATTAACTTGAACTGTTCTTAGAAGCGATCGCACCCAATTGCTGGGTTTTATTTTATTCTGTTAATTTATTCCCCTTAATCTATTCTAAGTATTACAGCGATCGCTAGATACAAGCTTAGTGATTAATCTTTCGCCTTATCCCATATTGGTTGTGCCTCAGAGCCAACTAAAAATCTGGTTCATTACCGAAGCTGTCCATTCAATATCAGCTTCGGTGGTTGATTTGCCTAAGGTTAGACGGATGCTATTTTTAGATTCTGTCTCCGAATATCCCATCGCCAATAAAATCGAACTTGGCGCGATCGCCCCACTACTACAAGCAGAGCCAGAACTAATTGCAATACCTGCGAAGTTCATCTCGCGGACAATTCGCCGCCCATCAATGCGCTTGTGATAAAAGCTGAGATGGTGAGGCAATCTATTTGTTCCCATCCGCCCTGTGGGCATCAGATCGGGAATATCCGTGAGTAATGTATATAGTCGATCGCGTAATTTGATTAGACGTGCAGATTCTGGAGATAATTCTTTTTCGGCAAGTTCGGCCGCTAAGCCAAGTCCTGCAATCGCCGCCACAGCCTGAGTCCCTGAACGGTAACTGCGTTCTTGCCCACCACCTAAGATTAAAGGAGTCAGCAATTGCTGATTATTGATCAAAGGATTGATATAAAGCGCTCCGATGCCCTGCATTCCATAAAACTTATGTGCAGAAATCGAAAGCAAATCAATTGGTAAAGCTTGAACATCAAGTTTGATTTTGCTGATCGCTTGGACAGCATCAGTATGAAATAGCACATTGGCGTTACGACAAATTTGCCCCAGTTTCTCAATCGGCTGGATTGTGCCAACTTCATTTTGAGCCGTGATAATCGATACAAGGACAGTATTGGGACGGAGCGATCGCGCCAAATCTTCAGGCGCAACTTGACCAGTGCGATCAACGCACAATCGCGTGATTTCCCAACCACGTTGTTCTAAAAACTCAGCAGGTACTCGCACAGCAGAATGCTCAACTGATGAAATGATCATGTGTTGAGGTGTTTGGTATTGTCGCGCAACACCCATCAACGCCATGTTGTCAGACTCAGTGCCACCTGACGTAAAAATAATTCCTTCTGGATCAGCATTGATCAAACTTGCTAGTTGCAAACGCGATCGCTCGACCACCATCGTGGAGCGCTCGCCCCACCAATGTAAGCTAGAAGGATTTCCCCATTGCGACCGCATTACCTCAGTCATCAAGTCGATGACTTCTAGTCGCACAGGGGTAGTCGCACCATGATCGAGATAAATTTG
>JAYTWB010000008.1:0-1829 GCA_043743655.1 Cyanobacteriota bacterium
ACCGCCCGCTACGCGGGCGGTACAGATTTTGTTTCTGGTTTTTTAATTATAACGAGGTACTTATAAAGTATAGATATTTGGTTAAGCTCTAGGATCAACAAAGGCATAGTCTGAGACGACTACCCCACCGATGATATGTTCTTGAAGCACTCGCTCTAATACTTCTGTCGTCACAGAGTGATACCACACAGCATCAGGATAGACTAACAAAATTGGACCGCGATCGCATACGCGTAAGCAATTTGTCTTGGTACGAAAGATTTTTGCTTCTAAGTCAAGTTCTTTGATACGGCGTTTAAGATAGTCCCAGGCTTGTAAGCCAACTTCTTTTTGACAGCAGATCGGCTTAGTTTGGTCAGCACACAAAAATAAATGTTTTTCGATATTAGGAATTGATAGTTGCTTGGTGCGAGCCGCAAGTTGTTGCCGCACTAGGTTTAAGTCTGAGTCTAGTGCCATCTTTCTAGCTGGGTTAATAGTTTCCATATTATAGCTATCGTCATTTACCTTAGGACACTTCAAAACTCTAAAAGTAAGTGGCAGCGCTTTGCGCCGCCACTTACTTTTAGGTTAAAGATTCTGGGTTAAGGATTCAACTCATTAATTACTTTGTCGGTTTTGCGGAATTTTAATTCGGGAGGTGCATCAGGCAAGTCGAGTAAATCACGAATTGCCGAGTCTAGTTCTTCAAACCCGAATAGCCCTTCGCGATCAAAACTAACTTTGCCATCACCCGAAATTAGAACTGTCTGTGGGACTGTGCCTTTGTAGTAATAAGCTTCTTCGGTGGGAGCATATTTCTTTTTTTGCAAGTCCAAGCTATCGACAGAGACGGCGATTAAACTAACTGTCTTGCCATAAAAGCCTTGAGCAAGGTTGAGAATTGGTGAAAATCTTTTGCAATCAGCGCTGTCATCGACATAAAAAACCAGCATCGAGGCTCGTCCCTGCTGAAGTGACTGAGCAAGGCTAATCCGAGGCGGCACTATTGATCCATTTCCTCCATAAAGAGCAAATATATTGCCGTCATAGTTATCATCGGTGAGCATTGCTTGGACGCTTTGTGGCTTACCAAATACGGTTCCTAATAGTATGCTTACCGCGATCGCTACACAAAGTCCTAGACAAAAGGATTTTCTTAGCCAGTTTTTCATCATTTTCAACCTAAATTCTTCTACAAATAACTTTTTATAAATAACTATAGATGCTCACGTTGCGAGGGTCTACGCACAAGCTGTATAAAAACTATATAAAAGCAGCATCTCAAAAGCAAAAGCGGCGCACGCGCCGCTTTTGCTTTTGAGGTTTTAACAAGTGCAAATCGCTTTATTTGTCGCCAAAACCATGTGCGCGAATTAGATCAAAAAATTCTTTTTTCATGTATGGATCATTTCTGAAAGAACCACGCACGATCGAGTTGACCATTTTGGTTTCAGGCTCTTTGACACCGCGCCATGTCATGCACATATGCTGAGCTTTGATTACAAACGCTAGACCTTTAGGCTTGATTAAGTCTTCGATTGTATCAGCGACCATGATTGCGGCTTCTTCTTGGATGTGTGGGCGACTCATTACCCAGTCAACAATCCGATTAAATTTTGAGATGCCAATGACGCGATCGCTAGGGACGATGCCAATCCATGCTTGACCAACAATCGGCACAAAGTGATGCGAGCAAGCTGATCGCACTGTGATCGGTCCAAGGGTATAGATTTCGTCAAGTTCCTTTGCATTTGGGAAATCTGTGACTTTGGGCATCGGATGATAACGCCCTTTAAATACTTCATCCACATACATCTTAGCTACTCTACGAGCAGTTTCTTTCGTGT
>JAYTWB010000009.1:0-15456 GCA_043743655.1 Cyanobacteriota bacterium
ACAAAATTGTTATCTGTCACTGTTGACAATCATTTCACAGAAATAGTTTCCCTACTTTGAGTTTTTGATATGGCATTTTGTCTAACTTTTTTAGTAATAAACCTACACATTTTGATAGATTTAGGAATTAGTCAAATGCCATATCAAAAACTCAAAGTAGGGAAACTATTTCTGTGAAATGATTGTCAACAGTGACAGATAACAATTTTGTTGTCGATAAGTATGCATCCTTAGACTAAAACCCCAACTTATCTTAGGAACATCTTAGAGCAAATAATTGTCACTTATTTGTTGTTAAATTTATGCGAATAAGCATTTATACTTATTGTAGTTAACCTGTTTTCGAGGTTTGAGGGCTTTGCTCGGCATGTTGTTATATATTCACAGGAAGAGCAATCTCTTCAGCAATCCGACACGCTAGGTTTTTGAAATCGTCATAAGCACGCCCTACTGCTGATACATGAGCACCAATCGCACCATCCGCAGGCTTGAGATGAAACATTGGTTTGCGTGCTTCTTGGGCAAGGGGCATAAGACTTTGATAGTTTTTTAGCGTGGCTAAACGATGCGGATCTTCGGCAAAGGAAGAGACAACGGTATCAGATTCTCGTAAAACTTCATGGTGGTAAATTTCGGGAATACGATCAAGCCAACGTTGATAAGCATAGACAGGGCGATCAAGTCTGATTGCATGCTGCAAGGTAACATAACCCATAGGCTGCATTTTTCCTGTAGGTAATGTCAGCTCCTGAGGTATGGGGTTTCTAAAAATACGCTCTTGCCATTCTCCGCGCCAGCGCTGCAAGGTTGGACCTAAGTTTTTAAGACCTTGCAATGAGAACAAATCGGGTGAAAGTGGGACGACTACAAAATCTGAAGCAATCAGTCCTGCACGGTTAATTGCACCTAAGTTGGGTCCAAGATCGACGACTACAATTTCAGCTTCGCATTGAGCGATTGCCATTTGCAACAGCCTCCAGAACGCCGAAATAATCCGAAACGACCGTTCTTTTCGATCAAGACACCCCGACCATTCAGCAGATAGTTCATCTTCAAAACCAGATAGCTGTAAGTCACCAACCAATAGATGCAAGCCTTCAGCGATCTCCTCAAGTTCGGGTGAAACTAAATCGCCAATTCCCCGCAACAACGGACGCACACAGCGAAAGACGGTATTGGCAGTTGCTTCATTCAGCCAAATTTCTTCTAGCCTCTCTTCATTAAGCAGTGCAGCCGTTAAGTTTGCCTGTGGATCAAAATCTGCTGCTAATACGCGCAGACCGAGATCGCGGTACATCCATGCCAAATGATAAACGAGTGAGGTTTTGCCTACGCCTCCCTTATTGTTAAAAAATGCCACAATCGGTACGCTCATGATTTTCTCCTTACTGTTACAGCAAAGTAAGTATCTTCAATGGCAAACTCCGGTGGCGGATTGCCATTTTGAGCCAATGCTCTTCTAGCAAGAGCAATACCAAAACCAAACCGCTGTACATAACCGAGATTTTTGATTGCTTCAGCAAGGTGTGGATTGCGATAGTCCGTTACCCCCGTGCCAAAATTCTGGCGATCAACTTGCCCATATAAACTGCCAGGGTTATGAATTTCAATGCGATCTCGAAACCAGTAAATACGGACAGGTGCATTTGTTGACTCGTAGGAACGATGCAAAATGGCGTTGCGAACGAGTTGCTGAAGAGCTGCGATCGGATATTCAGGTGAGCGTATCTCTACAGCATTGCTAGTTATATCAACTTCTGTGGAAAGATTAGCTATCAGCACTTCATCGAGCATTCTTAACACATCTAACAACGAGCCACTGATTTCCTTGGGTGAAGCAGGATCGCCTAACTCGGTACCATCAATCCGCAAAAACTGCACGTATGCTCCTGGTATGTACTGTCTTGGATCGCGACTGATCGCTAGAATACCCAATACAGTTGGGGTTAGGTCGAGAGTTGCTAAGCGCAAAGAAACCAGTTGTTGTTGTATCGGTCGCTGATTTTCTTCCAATACCTCTGGTGCTAGGGCAGCAGGTAAGTATTCTCGCTCAAAAAATGTTAGGTTGAGATCGTCTAACGAAGCAGAAGGCATGGGGCGCAGATCAAAGGGTAAATCGCCTGCTCGTCTCTTTTCATTGAGTCGTCTCTCCTCCTCTGTGGTTGCTGAGGCTCGTCGTGGACCCACACGAATCCACACGCGACCATTAAATCGTAAAGGAGGGGAGTCTGATGGTTCAACAATAACGGCAGCAATTTCGCATCCATCCACAATAATCTTACGTACGGTGAGAATGGGAAACGGCAGGATATTTCCATCTGATCTCATATCCGATAAGTTTCGCAGTAGTTCGTCGGTAATCGCTAGGTTTGCACAAGTTCCATTATCATTCACGCCCACAAACACGACACCTGCTTGGCGATAATTCGGTAAATCATTTGCGAAGGCGCAAATAGCTTGTCTAACCTTACTCGTATCCGATAGTGAGGCTTTTCGTTCTACGCGATCGGATTCAATATTGCGAAACAGTTCTTCTAACTCAAGATCGGTCATCTTTTTTCCTTACATATAGCTTTAGTGATTCTTCTGAGAACGCTGAACACGTACATATGCATTAGTAGCATTTACCCGCATATTGACAACTTGCTTGCTGGCACAATAATAATTGGACGCTTCATCAACTGACATTTTATGTTTGGCGATATAAAAAGCTGCTTCCTCAGAAATTAATAAAGTTGGACCAAGCCAGTTCGCCTCCTCTTCAATTTCCTTGTTAAAGTTACGACATCCAATTTCATTGAAAGGAGCGGTGGGCGGATGCAGAAGGATTGCATGACTTAATTCATGGGAAATATTTGCAGCTTGCCTATATAAATGATGGGCATCATTATGGACTATGAGTCGTCGGCTTCCATCAAAAACTGTAATTGCAGAAAAACAATTTTGATTCTTCGCCTTTAAGTATCTAACCTCTATAGGATTTTCATCACTAAACTCCGATAGAGGTAAGACAGGTATTTCCAAGTGTTTCGCAAGTTTCCAAGGAGAAAGTGGCTCATGTGGCCTTATCCCAATCTCTAACCTTAATTCTTTAGCGTAGTCATTTGCCTCTTTTTTAAATCCGCGTCTCAGTGTCATCATTCATTACTCCGATCCTTGCGAAGTTTTTCATAGGCAGCTTTCATAATAGCTTCTATTGCTGATGCGGCTTCCGCTTCTAAATGAGGATCGGCACGCAGATAAGCCACAATTTGTGCCAATGAATCAGGCTGCGATCTCATAGTGTCCTCACCTTTTACAAACGAGTCTGCACTTAGCCCTGACCATGCAATTAGCGCGGCCATACTATCTACATCTGGTCTTTTACCCTGACCCATACGAGTCAGAGTAGAGGCGCTAACGCCTGATTCTTTGGCAACTTGTTTCCATGTAATCCGTTTTGACTGCCTTTGGCTATCCAAGGCAGAGTAGAAGGATTCAACATCAAACTGTCCTTTTAACATCCAGTTTAGTTGCTTGTTTGCATTTAATTTGACTCTTGCAATTTTATGACACAAGTGCAACAATAAACTCATGATTTCACTCTTGCAATTAAAACCTATATTGAAATCAAGGAGATTTTGTCTATGACTGTTGTTGATTCAAGAAGCTATCGCATCCAGTTTGCTTTGAACAACCTGAACTTTCGCACTATTGAGATGGCAGATCCTGTGCCACTGGGTCGCCAGATTCTTGTTGCTGCTGGTCTTGATGCACAAGGTGACTACAGCCTTTTCGCTATCCTGCCATCTGGAGACTTTGAGGACATTCGTCTAGATGAGCCGTATGACTTACGTGAAAGAGGTATTGAACAGTTTGTGGGCTTCCACAGCGATCGCGACTTTAAGCTAACTCTCGACAATCATCAAATTACTTGGGGTAAGCCTGCTATAAAAGGCTCCGATCTATACAAGCTTGCAAATGCTGACGAGGATCAAGCAGTGTTTCTTGAGGTTCGTGGTGGTGAAGATCAACTAATTTCAGCGCAGGAGATGATCGATCTGACCGCTCCAGGAATCGAGCGCTTCATCACTGCGTCTCGTCCAACAAACGAGATCGAAATTATCGTCAATGGTCGTCCACGGGCGGTACTAGGGCTCACAGTAACATTCGAGCAGATCGTGCAACTCGCATTTCCTGAATCGCACAATCCAAACTCCGTTTTCTCTGTAACTTATCGCAAAGCTGCCGCTCCCCCTTCCGAGGGTGAATTAGGTGCTGGTGGAGTCGTCAAAATTAAAAAAGGAACTATTTTCAATGTCACACAAACTGATAAGTCATAGCCCAGATCTCAAGCGCTTGCGCGAAGAAGGATATTGCATCCAGATTCAAGGCGCGTTCCTCCTTTTGCAGGAGGTTCCATACGTCAATGCACAGCGTCAAGTACAAACTGGAACACTCATCTCCAGCCTCGTCATGGCTGGAGATGTAACCTGTAAACCTGATACACACGTTGCCTATTTCGATGGCGAATTCCCTTGCAACGCCGATGGTACTCCGATTCAGAAAATTATGCATCAAAGTGCCGATGTGGATCTTGGGCATGGTGTGAAAGCGAAGCACAGCTTTTCTAGTAAGCCTTCTAGTGGCTACACGGACTACTACCATAAGATGACTACCTACGCCACGATCATCACGGGAGCAGCAACAGTTTTGAAACCAGGCGTGAGTCCAAGAACTTTCCGCGTGCCTGATGAAGAAGAAAACAGTGTCTTTAACTACCTAGAGACAGCTTCTGATCGGGCGGGTATCGGTGCCATTACACAGCGCCTAGCAACCGAGAAAGTAGGTATCATCGGACTGGGGGGGACTGGATCGTACATACTCGATCTAGTTGCCAAGACTCCAGTGCAGGAGATTCATCTGTTTGATAATGATTTTTTTCTACAGCACAATGCTTTTCGCTCTCCTGGTGCTCCATCGATCGATGAACTACGAGAATTAACTCGGAAAGTCGATTATCTGGCGGGCATATACTTGAAGATGCACCGTAAGATCGTTCCTCATACTGTTGCGATCGGTGTTGAACATCTTCACTTGCTTGAGGGAGTCAGTTTCGTATTTATTTGCATCGACGAGGGAGAGGCAAAGCGGCTTATCTTTAAAAAACTAGAGTCTCTGGGCGTGTCTTTCATTGATGTTGGTATGGGACTAGAACTAGTAGATGATTCTCTGGGTGGTATCTTACGAGTTACTGCAAGCACACCAGAAAAACGTGATCATGTATACCAAGGTAAGATCGATTTTTCTAGAGGTGGCGAAGATGACATCTACTCCGCCAACATTCAAGTTGCCGATCTAAATGCACTGAACGCAGCGATGGCTGTTATCAAATGGAAGAAACTCAGAGGATTCTACCGTGATTTGGATCATGAGCATCACAGCATGTATACGACCGATGGTAACTTTCTAACTAACTCTGAATGCTTATAATGCTTCATAACTATCTTGAACATCGTTTCGTTGAACATACTCCAGAGCGTCTGGAGCAGGGCGTACTCTATATCTGTATGGAGTATGCTACAGCCGTCCATTCCTGTTGCTGCGGCTGTAGTGAAGAAGTCGTTACTCCCTTCACTCCGACCGACTGGAGTATGACGTTTGACGGAGAAACAGTCTCATTGTCGCCATCGATTGGAAACTGGAATTTCGCTTGTCGCTCTCACTACTTTATCCGATGTGGACGGGTTGTTGAAGCAATGTCTTGGACGGATGAACAAGTTGAGGATGGTCGTAGTCAGGATAGAGATGTCAAAGCAAGCTACTACTCTATACATAAACCAATCACTAGTATTCAAACTACTCCAACAGCAATACACCAAATAAAGAAATCCAAGATTGGTTCATTATTCATTAGGACTTGCGCTCATGTAGCCAGAATGTTTTGGAAGAAGATTTGTCCTAAGTCAAAGGATTAAAATATCGGCGTTGCTGATTTCAGTATGAATCATAAGTTTTTGCTGGTAATAGAAGCCTAATTTGACCTAGTAAATAACTCTTGAATTTTGACGTTTCATACATCAATCAGCAACGCTAGAATATTTTTCCCAGCGATCATCAGTACATTCCAACCACTCAACAGATAAGCAGGTATCAGCACTAGATATTCGGCGATCGCGTAGGGAGTTTTGTGCAAAGGCTTGTTGTAGATCGAACCAATGAGAAATAGTCCGACAACTATTGCCACAGGCATAATTTCACTTTTGAGATCAAACTCACCAGCGCCGTGAGAATGACCATGATCATGATCGTGTTCATTACTTTCTTTGTGGTGATCATCTTGACTACAACACCCGCTATTTTTAGACGTATCACTGAATATATGAAAGACTATTCATATATTTGCATTAAATAATGCGATGTACAACAAAGAATTAGGAATTAATCAAATCGTCAAATTTTTATAATTATTAATGACTACGCAAATGATGAATATCGCTGTAGTGAGCGTGACGATGACGAATTGGTAGATGCTTGTGAGCATGAGTATGCGGCTCAGTTAGTAACGCATCTTCAAGATGATTGTGTTGATGATGCTCATCGTGGCTATGCTCGTGATCGTGCCAGAGATATTCATGCTGGTGTTCGTGAGTTTTTGGAGCTAGGAATATCTGCACTCCCGCCAGAAGAGTAAATCCGATCAAGCTGCCGTAAAGGAAAGATATATTACCTTGACTTCCCAACCAACCAGCAATTGGATAGGAAACAGCCCACCATAAGTGACTCCAAGCAAAATGTGCGCCATAAACTCGCCCCTGAAAGTTAGAAGGAATCTGATCAGCTATGAGGGTTTGAGTTGGCAGATTTACGAAAACTTGTCCCATGCCTGCGATCGCCCAAAGCAAGATCAATGGTACTAACCCAACATAATTAGCAGGGAGAATTGCTAGAGAAATCAAAATTGCACCAAACAGAACCAAAATTGTAGGTTGCCATTTCTTGTTAATTGCTCCCACAGTTACCGCCGCTACAGTTGCGCCAATGCCAAAAGCCGCCATCACCCAGCCATACTCCATGCTACTCAGTTTGAGGGTTCCTTTTACATATCCAATAGTATTTACTAAAATCTGCGCCCCTGCGATCGATGCTACAAGTTGAAGCATCAGAGCATAGCGAATAAAAGCATTAGCAAATAAGCGGGTTGTTCCTTCTTTAACATCACTAATAATTTTGGCGATCACTCCCGTTCTAGACTCTTCTAAATTCTCTTTTTGCTGAACTCTGAGTTGATTTGGCAGTGTAAATATTAGAACTGCGGCGATGAAGAAAGAAATTGCATCTAGGAAAAATATCTGCCTTGCCCCAATCCATACCGACACACTACCAGCAATGCTTGGACCTAAGACTCCTAAAAGTTGATAAGTTACAGCAGAAAGAGCGATCGCACTTGCATATTCAGCTTTACCTGTAACTAAAGGAATCGTGGCTTGATAGGTAGGCGTGAAAAAAGCATTAAAAACATTTAGCCCAAAAACTAGAACATAAATCTGCCAAACTGCATTTACAAAGGGCATAGTTCCCATAATCACCATACGTGCAAGGTGAGTTATGACAAGAATTACTTTGCGATCTAAGCGATCGGCGATCGCACCTGCGATTGGGGAGAGAATTACAAAAGCTGTTACTCTCAGGGTCAGAGCCACAGAAAGAACTACCGCACTATCTTTCCCTGCTAGCTCAAAAGCTAGTAAAGCCAATCCTAACCACGTTAGAGCATCACCAAACAAGCTGATGGTTTGAGCAGTGTAGAGCCTAGCGAAAGTTGGATTTCTCAAACTTTGAAATAGAGGAAAGTTAGGCATTATTCTGCTCCTGTAGTTATCTGTTACGCAGTAATCGTAGTCCGCTCAGTGTTACTAAGACTGTAGATCCTTCATGTCCAATAACACCGATGGGTAGAGTAATTCCACCTACAAAGTTTGCAATTACTAATACAGCAACAAAGCCAAGCGCGAATATAATATTTTGCTTCACAATGACTTGAGACCGTCTTCCTAATTCAATAGCAGAGGCAAGTTTTTCCAAGCGGTCTGCCATTAAAACAACATCAGCAGTTTCGAGTGCGACATCACTCCCGGTTACTCCCATTGCTATTCCTATAGAGGCTTGGGCTAAAGCAGGTGCATCATTAATACCATCACCAACCATTGCAACAGTTTGATATTGCTTTTGGAGTTGTTTTATCACTGTCACCTTATCTTCTGGGAGAAGTTCAGCATAGACCCGATCAATTCCTAAATGTTGAGCAATACTATGTGCTGTGCGCTCATTGTCACCTGTCAACATCACGATTTGCTCAATTCCCAAGCGTTTCAAATGTCTGATCGCTTGAACTGCTTCTGCTCTAACCGTATCAGCAACAGCGATAATCCCCAGAACTAAACCAGCATAGCCAACCCAAATCACTGTCTTGCCTTCCTGTTCCCATTGCTGGCTTTGTTGCTCAATCTCTGAAGAAAACTTTACCTGTGACTGTACAAAGGCACTATTACCGACTACTGCCATTTGCTGCTCAATTTCTCCAGTGATACCCCGTCCAGCGATTGCTTGGACGTTCAGAGCTTCATGCCACTGTAAGCCTTTTGCTTTTGCAGCTTGCGCGATCGCTATGCCAATAGGATGTTCTGATAAACTTTCTAGTGCTGCTGCAACCTCTAGTAATACATCTTCAGATACCTCTGCTGTCACAATCTGAACAACTTGAGGTTTGCCAATTGTTAAAGTTCCTGTTTTATCAAAGGCGATCGCTCTCACCCGCCCCATCAGTTCCAGATCAGCCCCACTCTTAAACAAAATTCCTTGCCTTGCCCCATTAGCAATGCCTGAAAGTAGAGTTGGCATAATCGCTGCCATTAATGCACAGGGTGAAGCTACCACCAAAAAGATTAATGCTCGATAAATCGTAATTGACCAATTCCAACCCAAAACAAACGGAGGTAATGTACCGAGTAAAATGCCTACAATCACGATCGCTTTAGCATAGCTCCGCTCAAATCGTTCAATCATCTGCTGAGATGGAGGCTTTTCAGTTTGGGCCTGTTCCACTAGACGGATTACTCGCTGAATCAAACTACTTTCTGGCGGCTGATGGATCTCAATCCTTAATGCTCCGTAGCCATTGATTGTGCCTGCAAAAACTTCGTCACCCACCATTTTTTCGACAGGCATTGATTCGCCTGTAATCGAGGCTTGATTGAGAGTGCTAAATCCTTCTATCACTAAGCCATCTGTAGGTACTAGTTCTCCAGGCTTAAGAACTACTAAATCGCCTATTTTTAGCTCTGTAATTGGTACGATTTGCTCACTATCATGCCGCATAACTCTTGCCGTATCTGAGGTCAAACTCATTAGACCTCGGATACTGCGTTCAGTTCGCTGCATAGCGTAGCCTTCTAGTGCGCCACTGACGGCAAAAATTAGAATTAGAACTGCACCATCAATAATTCGGTAGTAGTCTCGTTGCCATAAACCAAGTGTTGCCGCACCCAAGGCAGCCACAATCATGAGCAAATCGACATCTAGTTCTCTTTCTTCCCATAGCGTTGTCAAACCGTCACGCGCACTCTCAAACCCACCGATAACGTAGGCTACAGGTAAAATTAGTAAAGCCAATCCAATCCAACCTGCATTGAGTGCTAGCCAACCTAGTAAAACAAAGAGAGCACAGATAGATGCCGCAATAGCATCGGGATGATTCTTAAATAATGCAGAAAAGTTTGGAAAACGAATTGTGGCAGACATGTAATTTGATTGCAACAGGAGCTTTCTTACTCTAAACCTTGACATTAATGTTAAGGTCAAGTGATTGCATAAAATAACAGGATGGCAAATCAGCATCTAACGATTAAAGAACTGACAGAAGTAGTCGGTGGAGGTGTTACACCGCGTATGGTAAGGCATTACCATCTATTAGGACTGTTACCGCAGCCCCTTAGATCATCTGGTAACTATCGGCTTTATGCAGAGCAAGATGTTCAAAGACTTAGGCGGATTGTGGCATTGAAGCGGCAGGGCTTCCAACTTTCGCATATTCACCAACTGCTAGAAACATCACCTGAATATGAAATTACTCAAGCTCTGATGGTGCAACTTCAGCAGCAATATCAAAGGGTAATCCAGCAAATTGTTCATCTACGGCAAACAGCATCTGCACTAGAGAGCCTGCTAGGACGAGACCAAAATTGTCAGATTGTGCAGGCAGAGGCGATCGCCCAACTAAAGCTGTTAGATATAGAAACACAGAGTGGCTTAGGAAATATTGAAAAGCTTTGGCAGGGTCTAGATGCAAATGTTTGCGCTCACTCCGAAGCATTTGAAGAATCATTACAACAACTGTTACCAGATCTGTCCAACCGTTCTGAGATTGAGGTAGATTTGTTATCAAAACTGGTGCTTGCCTGTGGTGATGTCAGTTTAGTATCGTTTGTGCGATTGAGTAGAGATGCGATCTCCGCTGCCCGCAATGCTCTGAAATCTAGTTGTCAAATTGTAACTGATGTTCCTATTATTAGTGCTGCACTAGATCTAACCCGACTTACTCATCTGGGCTGTACGGTTGAGACTTTAATCAGTAATCCTCATATCAGCACTGCGCCTGAAGCCGAGCAAGCATTCTGGCAGGAAGTTGTTTGGCAAGAGCGTCTACAGCAATTATCTGAAGGTTGTGTATTGGTTATTGGTTATGCGCCTTCAGTGCTCTTAGCAGTGTGTGAGGCAATCTCTAACCAAAAACTTCGCCCTGCGCTCGTGATTGGAATGCCTCTTGGCTTCAGCCATGCCCCTACTGCCAAGCGTACTCTCATGCAACTTGATGTTCCATTTATCACAATTGAGAGTACATTAGGCGGTGGGTTGTTGTCAGCCACAGCACTAAATGCTTTAATTGAAACGCTAATCGAAAAGCCAGATTGTCACTGTTACTTGAGTTTGCCAACTAGCCGATAATTATTAGGACTTACGCATTGTGTACAGTGCCAAATTAATTGGCATTGAGACAAATTAGTGTCGTCAAGCAAACTCCCGATGCTATAGGCTTGGCTGAAAACTTTTGCTTAGTGATCCATCGTCATGTCATCAAATCATTAAGTTGTCACTGGATGGAAAAGCTGCTATGTCTAGCTTTGTCGCTTCAACGACACTAGTGTGTCTTCACGACAAATAAAAAGTCACTGTACACTAGCGAAAGTTCGATTTTTTAGGATATGAAATAAGGACATATCTTGATATTAAACATAAAAAGTTAAGAAAGCGATCGCTACTTTGGCTCGTTTAAGTGAGCAGCAACTTCGCGGTAGAGGTTAACAATGTGGTTATCAGCAAGGCTATAGTAAATATTGCGCCCGTCACGGCGATAGTTGACTAAATGCATAGAGCGCAAAGCCCTTAATTGATGCGAAACAGCAGACTCAGACATTTCTAGTACAGCCGCGAGATCGCATACACAAAATTCTTGTTCAACTAAAATCGACAGCAATCGTAGGCGATTGGGATCGGCAAGTACACCAAAAAAGTCAGACATTTCTTGAGCCTGCCCCATTTGTAAGATGCCCTGCTTACCCTGAATCACATTATCGAGATGTACTAGATGCGTTTCGCAGGTAGGGACATCAGCAGTGACAGGGATACGTTGCTGGGGCTTTCTCATGACTAGCGTGATTCTTTTTCTGCTAAGAGTGATGTTCATTCTCACCATAGCAGACTTCGCAAATCTAGGAACTGTTGAGGAAATAAAAAACCAAAAAGTAGATAGGTGCTTTGACTGTCTCTACTTTTGGAAAGCAAAGTACTCCAACAAATCTAAAGCCTGTTAAGTACTAAGCCCTATTCATAGGAAGAAATTAATCTATTGCTTAAAACTGAAACGTCCATTCACCTTTTCACCTTTAATATCTGTCAAAATGGCGACCTTATATTCTCCAGCCGCTTTACTATCAAGCTTTACGGTATAGTGCTTTTCAGGAGCATCATAGGCTAGGTCAAAGGATTTCTGAGTTCCATCAGGAAATTGAACCTGCGCTGTTACCTTGGCATCGGCAATAGGTTCATGATTATCTCCCTTCAGAAAGAAAAAGTCGAGATGAGTGCCACTTTCTTCTTTTTCTGCTACTAACTCCAAATGATAAGTACCTGATTCGACAACTTGACCACCCTGCTTAGCTTTATTCCCACTCTCACCCTTTGCTGAATCAGCAGGTTTTGTGGTCGTAGATGATGGGCTGCTAGATACGGCTTCACTGGGCTTCATAGCCGTTGTTGTCTGAGCAGGGCTAGGTGTAGAATTAGTTTGAGTTCCACTAGTACAAGCACCTAGTGCTAGTAAGCTGATAGTAGCAGTAACAATAAGTAAAAATTTAGACGATCGCATAAAAGTAGAATTCCTTTAAAAAGATGATGATGATAGAGATTTTGGGGGATTGGGAAAAGATAAATATTACATACTTACTCCTCCCAAGCTTTTGACTTCATCAAGATTGGTTACTTCTACTTCTTTGGGCGCGACATACTTACCAAATTGTGAATATAATGCGGGTATCACTAATAAAGTCAATGCTGTAGAAGTAAATAAGCCTCCCAACACCACCACTGCAAGTGGCTGTAAAATTTCTTTACCAGCGCCAGTTCCTAGCACAAGTGGAACCATACCCAAAGCCGAAGATAAAGCAGTCATGAGAATGGCAACTAAGCGCTCTAGCGAACCTTCTAGTAATACTTCTGATAACGGCAACCCTTTAGCTAATTTGGTATTGTAATTATCAACCAGTAATAAACCGTTACGCGTGGCAACTCCAAACAGGGTGATAAATCCTACCATCGAAGCGATCGAGATAATGCCGCCGCCGATCGCCACGGAAATTATGCCGCCAACTAAAGCAAGCGGAAGGTTGATCATAATCATGATCGTGGCTGGTATCGATTTGACAGCGAAGTAAATCAGAATTGTAATCGCAGCAAAGGCGATCACACCTGCAATCAGTAAAGTCTCAGTTGCACGTTCTTGGGACTCAAACTGCCCCCCATATTGAATATAATAGCCCGCAGGTAATTGAATATTTGACTGAATGCGATCGCGAATATCAGTAATCACTGAACCTAAATCGCGTCCATTTACATTTGCCGAAACAACCAGTAAGCGTGAAACATTTTCCCGATTGATCGTATTTGGTCCCGTTCCATAAACTACTTTTGCGACTTGAGAGAGAGGGATTTTTTTACCATCAGGTACATCCACTAGTAAATTGCTAATTGTTTCCAGATTATTGCGCGAACTCTCACTCAGCCAAACAACTAAATCAAAAACCTGTTGTTGTTCGAGAACTTGAGAGACAATCTTGCCATTTAGGGCTGTTTCAATTTCTTCCGCCAGATCGCCCACCTGCAATCCGTACCGAGCTGCCGCATTGCGATCAAATTGAATCTGCACCTGCTTAATTGGCACTTGTGGCTCTAGTTGCAAATCGACAACACCTGAAATCTGACCCATTGTTGCTTGAACTTGTTGACCAATAGTGCGAAGTTGATCGAGATCAGAGCCAAATATTTTGACCGCGATCGCACTACGAACTCCAGACAATACTTCATCAAGGCGATGGGAAATAAAGCCGCCAATATTTACCGCCACACCAGGAATCTTATTAAATTCTTCTCGTAATCTTTTGATACTCTCTTCGCGTTTTTTAGCACCATCTTCGCTCAGTTCGATATCAACTTCTGCAAAGTTCACACCGCCAACATCACTATCCCCTGGGGCGCGTCCTGATCGCACTTGCAACGAATCAAAATCTTTGTCATCTTTGAGAGCGTCTTGTATTGCAAAGTTAATTTGATTAGTAGATTGCAATGACACCCCTGGGTAGAGGATCGTCGAGACAACAAGCGATCGCTCTTGAAATTCGGGTAGAAATACTCGCCCTAGTGATGGCAAAATAATCACTGAAGCAAGAAAAGCCGCGATCGCTGCACCTAAAACAACCTTCGGGCGACGGATAGCAAAGCTCAAAGCGGGGCGATAGATTTGTTGCGATTTATGAGCTAGCCATGTCTCATCGGGGGGTAAATTGCGATTGGCAAGTAGCAATGCACATAGAGCGGGTGTAAGGGTTAGCGCCACTAATGTCGAGGCAACAATTGACAATAAATAAGCAACGCCCATCGGTGTAAAGATTCTCCCTTCCACTCCTGACAGTGCAAAGATTGGCGCAAATACAACTGTGATAATAATCGTGGAAAATAGAACACTTACCCGTACTTCAATCGAACCGTCAAATACTACTTGCAAAGGTGATATTGGCGTTCCTGCTAACTGGTTTTCGCGCAAGCGACGATAGACATTTTCCATATCGACGATCGCATCATCAACCACCGAGCCGATCGCTACTGCTAATCCGCCTAACGTCATCGTATTGATGCCCTGTCCTGTCCAAGACAACACCATTACTCCCATTAACAACGACAGAGGCAAGGCACTCAAGCTAATAATTACGGTACGCCAATTCATTAAGAACATGATCAAAATAATTGAGACGATGATAATTCCATCGCGTAATGCTTCTTCCACATTCTTAAGTGAAGCTTCGATAAATTCTTCTTGACGAAAAGTTGTAGTTACTTTGACATCAGCAGGCAATCCTTGTTTGATTTCCTTCATGGCTGCTTCCACTGCCCTTGTTACGGTTGGGGTATCCGCAGTCGGTTGCTTATTCACGATTAAGATAATTGCATTCTTACCATTTAACGCTCCATCACCACGTTTTAGTTCTGCACCAATTTTTACATCTGCTACTTGTTCCAATAGAACGGGTGTGCCTTTACGCGATTTAATTACCGATTGTTTTAATTGGGTGATCGATTCTATTCGTCCTACTTCGCGAACCAACAATTCTTGATTAGGATTGACTATAAATCCGCCTGCGGCATTGACATTTGACTTCTCAGCGGTGATCGCCACTTCGGCTAGAGATAGATCATACTGTTGCAGTTTGGCAGGATCGACTAATACTTGATACTGTCGTCTGTCTCCTCCAAAGATCACCACCTGCGTCACACCAGGTACTGCCAAAAGCCGATTTTTGACTTGCCAATCAACAATTCGCCGTACTTCCATTAAATCAGCTTTGCCCCCTGATTCTACGGTAAAAGCATACTTAGCGATCGCGCCAATTGGTGAGCTAACGGGTGATATCTGTGGAGTTGATACACCTTTAGGCAATTGACTTTGAGCCTGTTGCAATCTCTCTGTAACTAATTGTCGTGCTCGATAAATATCAGTATCCCATGTGAAAATCACCTTCACAACCGAAATTCCTACTGCTGAAGATGATCGCACTTTTTCTACACCTGGAGTACCATTGATTGAACTCTCAATTGGTCTGGTTACTAATGCTTCCACTTCTTCGGGTGCAAGCCCCGCCGCCTCTGTTT
>JAYTWB010000010.1:0-4530 GCA_043743655.1 Cyanobacteriota bacterium
GCCACTCATCTTTTGGGTTTTATGTCCTAAGGAATTTTCTAAATCAACTATCTACCATTCTCTTTCAAATCTTTCCCAAAGGCTTTGTAATCTAGGCTCGATTGCAGTATCAGCAAGAACAGAAGCAACTATAGAACGGATTTTTAGCAGGTCGCCAAAACTTGCCCGAATAAAGATTTTACCTGAGGCGACAGACTTATCAAGAGAAGCTCGACCAAACATCAGATCACATAGAGTTCGACCCGTACTTTCAAAATCATTTTCGGCAATAGGATCAGCATCAGATATCTTGATTTGTAGCTCTTGTCCGCCTTCTGCTTGCAAATATATGCGTGTGTCATCAATTGCGATCGCGGCAGATTTATTCGCAGCAACGCGGACAATTGCCGTCCATGTGTCGCCTGAGCGATCGCGCAAAATTTCGATTAATTCCAAAAGCATTTCTGAGAGCAGATCGGCACGAGATAGTGAGGGAATTTTCATGAATTAGAATACATAAATTAGTATCAAGTAGCTCGGTATAGTTAAAAACTCACATCTCTAGGTTATCAGCTAACCTGCGTGATCGCTTCACGGATCACTTCAGACCCAGAACCCGTAATACAAGACTTCTCGGTGATAATTCGCTTCCAAAGGCGACTACCTGCTTGACCATGAAACAATTGCAGCATATGGCGGGTGATTTTATTTAATCTTAATCCTTTAGCTGTCCATTCATCGATGTAATCGATCATGGCTTCGGCGACTTCCACTCGACTACGGAGCGGAGTCTCGGCTCCAAAAAACTCGCGATCGCTAGTGGCAAATAGATAAGGATCGTCATAAGCAGCACGACCAATCATCACAGCATCAACTGATTGCAACTGCTCATGAGCTTGCTCTAGAGTTGTAAATCCCCCATTGATTTCAATAAATAGATGCGGGAATTCATTTTTTAAGCGATGCACATCAACATAACGCAGTGGCGGAATCTCGCGATTATCTTTGGGGCTTAGCCCTTGCAACCATGCTTTGCGGGCATGAACTGAAAATCGCTGACAGCCAGATTCAGATAGAATCCGTACAAAATTTTGCATGTCTTCATAGCGATCCAAATCATCGACTCCGATCCGATGTTTGACTGACACAGGGATATTTGCCGCCGCCATCATCGCCTCGATACACTTAGCCACGAGATCAGGAGTTTTCATTAGGCAAGCGCCAAAATGTCCACTCTGAACGCGATCGCTCGGACAGCCAACATTCAAATTAATTTCGTCATAGCCCCTCGCTTCGGCAAGCTTCGCACATTCCGCAAGCTCATGAGGATTGTCACCACCAACTTGTAAAGCGATGGGATTTTCTTCGGGTGAGAATCCTAATAGATAATCTTTGTCGCCATGCTTAATCGTGGCGCTAGTAATCATTTCGGTATAAAGCAAAGTCCGCCTTGTGATCTGGCGCATGAAATAACGATAATGGCGATCGGTGCGATCCATCATAGGCGCGATGCTGAGCGGATAGGTATAGCGATCGCGCTGTGGAGGATGTGGATTCATGGCTCATCTATAGCTTATCTATATAGGATAGGGGCATCGCTCCTAATATAGTAAACTTGTGTTTGCGCTTTTTGTTTAGGAGCATCGAAGATTTGTGAGTTCGCTAGAGATTTTCCGCCAAGTTAAAAATCCATCTAATTCGGTTACGATTTTGGGCGTACTAGCTTCGGGAAGTGGTAGCAATCTGGAAGCGATCGCGGCTGCCATCGAGAATGGACAACTGCAAGCTAAAATCGCAGTCGTTATCTACAATGAACTTGAAGCTTTTGTGAAGCAACGCGCCGAGAAGTTTGGGATTCCTGCTATATACCTCAATCATCGTGATTACAAATCTCGTCAAGCTCTTGATCGGGCGATCATCGATGTTCTCTATCAATATCAGGTCGATTTGGTAATCATGGCGGGCTGGATGCGAATTGTCACCCAAATTTTGATCGATGCTTTTCCAGAAAGAATTCTGAATATTCATCCGAGCTTATTGCCTAGCTTTAAAGGGATTCATGCGATCGCCCAAGCTTTTGACTATGGCGTAAAAATCACGGGCTGCACGGTTCATGTGCTTAGTCTCGAAGTCGATAGCGGTCAAATCATTAAGCAAGCTGCTGTACCTATTCTGGCGGCTGACACTTTAGAAACTTTACAAAAACGGATTCAGGTTCAAGAACATCTTATTTATCCAGAAGCGATCGCCGAATATCAACACAAAATAAGTCAACAACCAGAGCGTGAGTCGCCCACGTAATCGCGTTTTTTGCGATCGCAAAAAACGCTATATTGATCAACTTAGCCCAAAAGTTAATCCCACGCGATCGCAAACTCATGTCCACTTCCGTTTTGTCTGATTTAAAAATTCGTTTTTCTAAAGCAATCATCGCCGCCTTTGGTGATGAGTATGCTAAACATGATCCTGCGATCGCGCCTTCTAAGGATGCAAAATTTGGTGATTATCAATGCAATGCGGCTTTAGGCTTAACTAAAAGACTCAAACAAAAGCCTCAAGATGTGGCAGCGCAAATAATTGCTAATCTAAGCACTAATTTGCCAGCTGTTGATTCTATCAATAAGATGTTTGAGGAGATGTTCGAGCCTCCCACGATCGCAGGGGCAGGATTTATTAATCTCAAGCTGAAACTTAGTTATTTAGAATCGCAGTTAGCAAAAATGCAAAAGAGCGATCGCCTCGCGATCGCCATTGTCGAAAACAGCGATCGCATAATTGTTGATTTTTCTAGTCCAAATATTGCTAAAGAGATGCATGTTGGGCATTTACGCTCCACGATTATCGGCGATAGCATCGCCCGAATTTTAGAATTTCAAGGACATCAAGTGTTGCGGCTCAATCATGTTGGTGATTGGGGAACTCAATTTGGGATGTTGATTACCTATTTGCGCGAACTTTATCCCGATGCGCTGACTAAAGCTGATGCGATCGCGATCGGTGATTTGGTCGAACTCTATCGCGCTGCGAAAAAGCGCTTTGATGAAGATGCAGATTTCAAAGAAATTTCGCGGGCGGCTGTGGTGGAGTTGCAAGCAGGTGGAGCGGAGGCTAAACTCGCATGGCAATTGCTTTGTGAGCAGTCACGCCGTGAGTTCCAAAAGATTTATGATACGCTCGATATTCAACTAGAAGAGCGCGGCGAGTCTTTTTATAATACTTTCTTGGCAGATGTAATTACAGACTTGCGGGCAACTGGGTTACTGCAACAGGATCAAGGCGCTTTATGTGTATTTCTAGAAGGTTTTAGTAATAAAGACGGTCAACCCTTACCACTGATTGTCCAAAAGACTGATGGTGGCTATAACTACGCCACAACTGATCTCGCGGCACTGCGTTATCGGATGCGTGAAGACAAAGCTACGCGCATCCTTTATGTGACTGATATTGGTCAAGCGGGACATTTTGCTCAAGTTTTTCAAGTCGCAAATAGAGCGAATTGGATACCTGAAAATGTGCAAGTTACGCATGTTCCTTTTGGGCTAGTCATGGGTGACGATGGCAAAAAGTTTAAAACGCGATCGGGTGATACAGTTCCACTCAAGAGCCTATTAGAAGAAGCGATCGCCAGAGCGCGTACCGACATCGAAAGCCGTAACCCTGAAGAATCTGACGAATTTAAACAAAATGTCGCCGCAGCCGTTGGACTGGGCGCGGTCAAATATGCTGACCTTTCTCAAAATCGGACTAGCAACTACATCTTTAGTTTCGATAAGATGCTGGCTCTGCAAGGTAATACAGCACCATATATGCTGTACGCCTATGTGCGTGTCAAAGGAATTGGACGTAAAGGCGATATTGATTTTGCTAGCTTAGATATTGATGCAGTCCGCCTAACTACTGAGCCAGAGATTATTTTGGCGAAGCATTTGTTGCAATTTGCGGAAGCGATCGAGGCAGTTGCCGAAGAGCTTTTACCAAATCGTCTTTGTCAATATCTATTTGAACTCAGTCAAAAGTTTAATCAATTCTTTGAACAATGTCCAGTTTTGCAAGCTGAAGAATCGGAGCGAGTTTCGCGCCTGATTTTGTGTGACATCACCGCAAAAACTCTCAAGCTTGGCTTAAATCTGCTTGGTATCCGTGTTTTAGAACGTATGTAATGATATGGCTGTTGCCATGCTTTTTAGGACACAAAACCAGAATACGAGTTGCGGCGCGAAGAGCCACAACTCGCTTCTTGGGTTTTTATTTGTCTTAATACAAGCGGCAGCAGCTATAATTAGGAACTAAAAAATGACTTTAGAAAAACCTGATACAGTCTGGAATCACAAGCCCTGGTGGTGCCAACCCTGGTCAATTATTTTGACTGGCTTCGCGATTATTAGCGGTAGTTGGTTATTGTTTAAACTAATTTGGTTATCGATCTTGGTGGCTATTCCTATATCTGCATGGATGGGTTTCTTCGTGATTTTATTCCCCAGATTAGCGATCGCCGAAGAAATCTCAAAATAGCGATATGTCACGACATAAAACCCAAAAGATGAGTGGCGG
>JAYTWB010000011.1:0-2921 GCA_043743655.1 Cyanobacteriota bacterium
GCTGTACTTTATCTTGATCACCACTGATCGAAGACAGTAACGCTGCCATATATTGGACAGGATAATTAGCCTTGAGATATGCCGTCTGATAGGTCACATATCCATAGGCAACACTATGAGATTTATTAAAGCAATTTGAGGCTACATAGCCATTGTCTAGTAAAAAGTTATGATCGCACTTTAGTCCAATGTCAAATACAGATTGGACACCTAACAATTTGCGACCAACAATTTTCATTTTTATTTCTTAAGTTATTATTTTCAGAATTTATAAATTAGAGGCGGCGCAAAGCACCAACTCTATCCTATTTGTTTATTTAGTTTTTAATAAAAGTTATGGTTCAAAACCTTCTAGTTCAGGTACTTCAGCAACTAAATGCACACCTTGAATATATAAAGATCGCCCATATTTACCAACATTTTCTAGACGTAATTTACCGCCCTGCTTTTTGGCTTGTACTGCCATATCGATCGCAGCACCAACACCTCTACTGACAATCTTCGTCACTCCTTCAAAATCCAAGACGATCGCCACTAGCTTACGATCAATAAATGGTTGCACCGCTTGTCTAAAATATGGAACCGTAGTTACACTCAAAGCACCATTTAGTTTGAGAATAACTTGATCGCCATCAATTTGTTCAACGATCTTGAGTTCATCTTGTAAAAATGAGGAGTGAGTCATGGTTGAAGAATGGTTTTTGGGATAGACAGAAACTTACTCATACGGACTGTTGTACCTTGATTGGTAGATTCGATTTCCACCTTATCGACCAATGCTTTGATCATATGTATACCAAAACCACCATCCTTGACACCAATCTGGGATATCAAATCAAAATCAGGCGGTGGTACACTATTAACATCAAAACCTGATCCATGATCATGGACTTCTACAGTTAGGCTGTTATTCGCTGCGAGAACTACAACTTCTACGTCAAGGTCAGAGGTACTGTAAAGTATCGCATTAACTAAAGCTTCGGTAAGAGCTTGTACGATATCTTGGACAGAATCAGGACTAAACCCCATTTTTGTAGCGAGTACTTCGACTGCTGCGATGGGAATGTCCTCGATTCCCTCAACGGGTGGAATTGAGATTCGCAGCTTTAAAGGCTTCTCACTCATGGGGAGTCATTCTTTAGCTTTGATTAGCTTTGCCGAGTGTACTATACCATAACCGAGATTGGCAAAACCAGTTAATTTTTGATAAAGCTGGAGACACCTATTCATGATTTCCCCATATTCTCACTGTTTCGGCGATCGCAGCGATTGATGCTGAGCCAATAATTAACAGCACGCTGAGAGCATTTAATTCGGGGGTTACGCCGCCACTCCGCAGAGATGAGAAAATAGCGATCGGTAACGTGGTCGAGCCAACACCTGCCGTGAAATAAGCAATCACAAAATCATCCATGCTAAGAATGAAGGCTAACAGGCAGCCTGACAAGATGCCTGGCAAAAGCTGTGGTAACAATACGCGCAAAAAAGCTTGTAGTGGCGTAGCTCCAAGATCAAGGGCGGCTTCTTCGAGTTGGGGATCGATGGTGGCGAGTCGGCTCGAAACGACAACGGCTACATAAGCCAAGCAAAAAACAATATGTGCGATCACAATTGTGCCGAGGCTGAGTGGTAGCTTGATAGCAGCAAAAAATACGAGGGTGGCGATCGCGATCGCGATATCAGGAACGATCAAGGGCAAATAAGTCATGCCTCGATATAAATTCTTGCCAGGGAAATAATATCGAGCCAAGCCAACTGCTGTAAGCGTTCCTAACACAGCCGAGACTGAGACAGATGCGATCGCCACACTAAGACTGTTTTTTAGTGCTGCTAATAATGTCGGATTTTGCAAAAACTTGGCGTACCATTCCCAAGTAAATCCTGTCCATTGTGAGGGAGATGGTGACTTGTTAAAGCTAAAAATAGTAAGCACGGCAATCGGTAAGTACATATACAAAAAGGCAAGTACCGTATACCAAGTTTGCCATCGCTTAATTGGCGAAGTTTTGATTTGACTAGCCATCACTAACCACCCTGCGATCACCATATTTGATTAGCAGTGCGATCACAATTGTTACGGCTAAGATCAACACCATGCTGATCGCTGAGCCAAATCCTCTGTTATTACCTGCACCGAGAAATTGCAACTCAATGATTGAGGCAATCGTGCGGCTACCCGGCCCCCCTAACAGTTGGGGATTAATGTAATCGCTAAAACTAGAGATGGAAACCAGAGATGTTCCTGCAATAATTCCTGAAGATACTTGCGGAATTGTAACTTGCCAAAAGGTCTGTCTGGCATTAGCGCCGAGGTCGGCCGCTGCCTCTAGCAAACGCAGGTCGAGACGTTCAAGTGAAGTATATAAAACTAAGACCATATAGGGTAGGTAAGTGTAAACCATACCGATAATTACGCCCTCAGCTTTGTTCAGTACATTGATCCCTGACAGCCCAATGAGATTGAGCAAGCTATTTAAAACTCCTGTCGGGCGCAAAATTGTGATCCACGCATATGAGCGCAACAGTGATGAAGTCCATAGGGGCAAGACAAATAGTAGCAATAAGATATTGCGCCACCGCTTAGGTGCAATCACAGCTAGCCAGTAAGCCACAGGAAAACCTAGTAATAAACAGAACAGCGTTGTGACAATCGCATAAAGCAGCGATCGCCAAACTACAGTTAAGTAAATAAAATTACCACCAACGTAATCAAAGACTCTCTGATAATTTTTTAGACCAAATTCAGCTTCGCCAGATGGCACAAGACTCTGAATAAAAATAAAAATTGTGGGGATAAGCAAAAATGCGATCAGCCAAAAGCCAGTTGGCAATAGCAAAGCAAAAGGCTCAAGCCATTTGAATCGATGAGACGATTTTGGGGAGTTACTGTCTAGAGGCATGGGGCTAATCAGGTTTAGAAG
>JAYTWB010000012.1:0-2629 GCA_043743655.1 Cyanobacteriota bacterium
GACTTTCGTCCCTGCTCGACTTGTAGGTCTCACAGTCAAGCTTCCTTATGCCTTTACACTCTAGATACGATTTCTACCCGTTCAGAGGAAACCTTTGTACGCCTCCGTTACCGTTTAGGAGGCGACCGCCCCAGTCAAACTGCCCGCCTGAAACTGTTCTTGGACCAGATTATGATGCCAAGTTAGAAACCTAACATTACAAGAGTGGTATCTCACCGATGGCTCCAATATTTCCGCAAAAATATTCTCAACGCCTCCCACCTATCCTGCGCAAGTAAAGTCCAGTTTCAATTTCAAGTTACAGTAAAGCTTCATAGGGTCTTTCTGTCCAGGTGCAGGTAGTCCGCATCTTCACAGACATGTCTATTTCACACAATGAAAGGCGCACACATTTCGCCCGCAAACTCACACGCACAGTATAATTTGGTAAGTCAGTCATAGCCCTTATAGCTTTGATTTTTGATTTAATCTTGGAGCAAAATCGTACCTGAGAACCGAGCATTTAAGCGATCGCGCTCACGATGAGCATTACCGCGATCAGTATAAGTACGCACTTGAATATAAGATTTTCCTTTGAAAATTGTGATGAAGGCATCAGGTACAAGTTCACGCACTTGTTTCAAAGTGTCGGTATTAATATTAGGAATCAGAACCCGATAAATTATTTGCGGATTAGTTTGAGCCGCAGTCTGATTAGAATTTATGGGAACAGAACTTGTGGGATATCTGGGTGATGCGATCAGGTCAGTGCTAATGACTTGAGCGGCTAAACCTTGATTACGCAGAGTCGTAGCGATCGCATTGGCTTTGGTCTGACTCGATAGCACTTCCGCTAAAATCACGGAGCGATTATTAAATACTGCAAAAAAAGGGGTTTTCCCAGTTAGCGATCGCACTTGCTGCATAGTTAAGTTTGGGTCATTACTTGGCTCGACCAATATCGCCGAAGCCTGTAAGTTGGCAGGAATATCCGTAACTTGAGCTGAGAAAGAATACACGATCGCATCTAGCCCTAGTTGCCGCAGCTGACTTGCCCGATATATTGAGGCTTTGGCATTGTCAAAACCACCAAAGAAAGTGATCGAAGTATTGAGATAACTACAGGGTACGGCAGCGATCGCTAGGAATTGGGGCAACTGGGGCAGCAAATTAGCAGGGCGATCGCTAAGGACGACATAGCGGCGATTTGTGATTTGCGAGCAATCTAGAGCAGGCTTAGCCATAGACTGAGCGATCGCCCTGGGTTGAATTATCAAACCATTAATCAAGGTAAACCCAAAAGTAAACCCAGTTGTCAACAGCCAATTGGTCGCGATCGCCTTTAATGATCTGCGGCATGATCTAGGGTTAAGTCTTAACAATCTCATGTTGATTCGCTCATGTTAATTCGCGCGTATTGATCTAAGCTTCCCAGATTTTTTCTAGGACTGTTTTTGGTGAAATATCACTTAGTGATTGACCCGCGCTCGCCTGCACATATTTAATCCGTTTTTCGGCGATCGGCAATAAAGCCGCCGCAGGAGTACCAGAACTTAAAATTGCCACCAATGCAGTGCCAACTGCCACGCCTAGCTGCATCGCATCCCCTTCAGTACAGATAAATAGATGCGCTGCCGCAATAAAAGCAGTCAGCTTACCAATATCACTCGGACTCGCCATCAAAAGACTAGGAACTTTAGTACTTAACTGTTTAATCAAATTGGCATTATTAACGCTATCAATTACCACGATTGGCAAATTTGGCAGCTTTACTTGCATATTGATCGCGATCTCAGCCCAGTTTGCATCAGGATAGTTGGCATAAGCCCCACAATTAAGCAATATAAAACCGCTTTGTTGAATACCGAGACGCTTTTGTTCATTAGTCGCCCAGTCTAAGTCGATTTTGGGAAGATTGACTTTAATTGGTGGACATGGTTTCTCAATATCTAGGGCTATGAGCAAATTATGATTCTGAACTGCTGCATATGTATTGGGATCGGCAGTAATAACATCAGTTAGTAAAAAGTCGCCTTGCCCTGCAAAAGATATCCGTTTAGGAATACCGCTTAACCAGAACAAGATATCAATAGAAAATCTGGGTTGAGACGAGATCGCAGCGTTGTATTCGCGATCGCGGATCGTACCGAGCAGATTGCCAAAATCAGATAGAGAGTTGCGATCGCTAAAGTCAAACTTGATTACTCGATTGACCGATTGGCACACTCGATAAGCTGCCATTGCCCGCGGCTCAACGACCACATCGATTTCGGCATGGGGATACTGTTGTTTAAGCGTATCTAATGTCGGGAAGAACAATAACTGATCGCCAGGACTACCTGGAACAAGCGCTAGTATTCGCATCATATTTGTATATCTCTAGACGAAGACCGTAATTGATAATACTTTGTTTTTGGGAGTTGATACAGACACCCACAATACACTTACCCTCGCAATGGACTTAGGAGCCTAGAGAAAAAATTTGTCTAAACTATTGTGTAAATGCATGGGTAAGTAGTAGTATAGACACTGGTTAAATGGCGAGCGTAGCCAAGTGGTTAAGGCAGTGGTTTGTGGTACCACCATTCGTGGGTTCAATTCCCATCGTTCGCCCTTGATTCTCTACAAGAGAGCAAAAAAAAGACTGTGC
>JAYTWB010000013.1:0-7481 GCA_043743655.1 Cyanobacteriota bacterium
TGCTGATTTACTAGTTGAAAAAAATAACATAGGTAAACCATGTGTAAAAGAAAATTGCTTCTCCTTACTAATAAAAAATAATGTTCCAAAATTCGATTCTAGAAAAATAAATGATTTTATTACAACTCTTAACTTAGATAATGAAGAGTTTAATGAGTTAGCCCAACTTCTCAAAGATTTTAAACCACGTTTTCACATAAGAGGGCATTTCTTTTCTAGCGCTGTTTTATGTTTTATTAGTAATGAGGTTAAAAAAACTTGCAATAAAAAATCTCTTTCTATACCAAATGATACTTTTTATGCAATGTCAATTGCTTCATTACAATCTTGTATTGCGACAGATACTATTCTGCAAGATATTCAAAAGAAAGCATTGTTAGCGGTTAACGATGTTACTAACTTTCTATCTCAAAATAACTGATTGAGACATGTAGTATAAGGAAAATCGAATAAATTAACATTAACTGTCCTATTCACATTCTAGTCCAATTAGATTTCAAGACGTTCACTAGCGATAGCAGTCATCAGATTTAGAACTGCACAAGAGCAGTAAGACAAGGTAACGAATGGAATGATGTCTTCATTTTCTGCTATGTTACTGAAAGACAAAACAACCAAGCAAGATTTGACTCATTCCTATGGCAAGCGATTAAGAACAAGCAACGGATGATTTATCAAGTCATGTCTGGCGATTCAGATCTATTGCAATATAAAATAGTTACTCAACCCTACTGCGCACAATAATTCAGTTAAGGTCAAACCACTATGACTCTTAAAGAACTAATCTACGCCGAAATCAACAAAATCGAAGGAGATAACCTTGATGAACTATACGAATTTGTCAAACAACTTGCCAACGCCAAATCTGCAGCAAAAACCAAAACAGGCATCTTAAACAAACTCAAACGCATCAAAATCCAAGCCCCTGTTGACTTTGCCATTAATATTGACCAGTACATGAGTGGAGAAAAGAACCTTGACAATATTCATTGATACTTCATTCGTCATTGCCCTCATCAACCAACGCGATCAATATCACACACAAGCACTAAATTTAAGCGATCGCTACATCGATCAAGCCATAGTCATCACCGATGCAGTCCTTCTCAAAATTGCAAACTCCCTAGCTCGCAGATCATAACCAGCAGCCTCAAGCAGCTTGCGATCGCTTTTTGGTGAATGGAGGATTTTGCGATCGCCCCTTAATTTACCTTGATGGTTAATGTTTGTAGAGATTTTTAGCGATCTCTGATAGATTTATCCAGTAGATAAGCATCCTTTCTTAAAAGTTATGAGTCCCCGTAAATCATTAAGTCAGTACCATCCACTTTTTTACTTCTTCGGCGTTTGGTTCTATCGAATCAAAAGATATCTACAGTGGTACTTTGGATCTAAAAAATTTAGTCGCAGCCATGACAGCACAAAGCTATCCCATAAAGTAAAAGTTCACTCATCAGTCCTAATTCGTAAACTTGGTGACTCGGAGATGTGGCTGCAAGAAAACAAAATCAAGAACTTGGCGATCGCTACAAAATCAATTAGTGGAATTCTGATTTACCCAAACGAAGTATTTTCTTTTTGCCGCACTGTTGGTCTGCCCACCCGCGACAAGGGATATGTCGAAGGCATGGAAATATCAAGAGGCGAAGCCCGTCCTGGTATTGGTGGTGGAATTTGTCAAATTGCCAACATGATTTATTGGTTAACCCTGCATAGTGACCTCAAGGTGATTGAGCGATCGCATCATGGTTACGACCCATTTCCAGATAGCAACCGCGTACTTCCATTTGGTTCGGGGGCGGCTGTCTTTTACAACTATATCGACTTGCAGATAGAAAATAGAACTGATTCAGTTTTCCAAATCAATTTATGGTTAACAGATAAACATCTCAAGGGAGAGATGAGAGCAGACAAAGAGCAATCATATACTTACTCAGTGTATGAAAAGAACCATTGTTTCCGCAATGAAGAAGAAAACTATTTCAGGAACAACGAAATTTGGCGAACAAAAATGATACGGAATGGTGGAAGAATAATTAGCGAAGAATTCATCACTAAAAACAATGCGCGAGTAAAGTATATTCCTGAACAATACAAAACAAGTAAGGAATGATTGATGCTTGTAGAGATTTTTGGCGATCCTCTTCCAGTAATAAATTCAACTTTTTCCAACCACAAAAAATATGATGATAAAATATCCTTATCAGAAACATTACAACTTTTTGATAGCATTTCATCAGTAGTAAGCAATAAAGATTGAATCTGTATTGCGCGATCGCACTTATGGTGTCACAAAAATAGCGATCATGTGTTTGATTTTTAGCGATCGCAGATCATAACCAGCAGCCTCAAGCAGCTTGCGATCGCTTCTTATTTTGTATAGCTATTTTTCATAATGAAACCGACAGCCCACAATTATCACAGCATCATCGCCAATCTTGTAAACCAAGCGATGTTCATCAGTAATCGGCCTTGACCAATATCCCTTTAGCTCATATTTGAGAGGTTCAGGCTTGCCAATTCCATCAAAAGGACTGCGTAATATATCACTAATCAGATTAACGATTTTGCCATAAATCTTTTTATCCTCTCTAGCCCAATTATTGAAATCTTGAAATGCTTGTGGCTCAAATACAATATTTCTCATGCCACTCCTCAGCCGACATTGTAACCAAACCTTCGCCTTTTTCTAAATTAGAAATCGCATCTAACAGTCTTTGCCGATTTACCGAATTGGAAAGCAAATACTCTGTTTCATCTTGACTGTTAATTAATAGAATTACTTCAACCTTCGTACCTTCAATCAATTCTGGTGTAAAAAGCTCAATTTTCCCATTTTTACCGACTGTACCAATCTGCTTAATTGCTGTAACCATTGGCTGCACCTAATAATTTCTATGGATGTCCATATCCATACTATTCTAGCAATAATTATGCTTGCGATCATTATATTCAGTAATAAAAATTCAGTAATTTCACTGTGATGCCCGACTTATGATGTCACAAAAATAGCGATCGCAGATTCTGTTAGATATTGCGATCGCAGATCGTAATCAGCAGACTCAAGCAATTTGCGATCGCAACTCATCACATCTTTAAGTCTATTCTCTAGACAATAGACTTCATCGATAAATACAACTTTTCGGGTTGAGTCTTGAACCTTTGAAACCCATACTTGAGATAGAAACTAGCAGCAGATTCATCTAAAGCTTCTGCAATTACAGCCAAAGATGCGATGTAATCAGAAGCCATCAGCGATTTTTTAAGCGCATCAAATAGCATCAATTCTCCAAAACCTTTTCCTTTTTGTCGCTGATCGACAGCCAGACGACCTAATAATGTCGCAGGTAATCGGGGATATTTTGGTAAAGACTTCGCTAAAGTATCCTCTAGAACTGAAGTATCAACCACATAGGAAGAGAGCGTGTAATAGGCTAATATCTCTGAGGTTGGTGCATCAATTAACACAAACACTGTAGCTACTTTCTTTTTCAAGTCTTGGGATGCTTGTCTACGAAGGTACATATCTAGACTATCCCTACCGCAACAGAAGTTTCCGCGATCGTGCTTCTTGCTATCGAGGGGTTCAATTTTGAGAACCATCAATCCCCCATGATTTGCTGATGTCTCGCCGCCGCCGCCTTGAGTGCATGATTAGGTGCAGGTGGATTTAGCAAAGTATCCACAAAAGCTTGACTATCCTCAAGATCGAGTGTGAGGGTTTGGTGTTTAGCAATAACCGCATTGGCAGCAACTTGGACAGCCGCAATCACAAAATCAGTGAGAGTACGCCCCTCTAGGTCAGCCGCCTTTTGCCAGAGATTTTTAATTTCAGGGTTAACGCGAGCTTCCAGCCTTGCCATTGTTTTGGCATGATTTTGAACAGAATTTGCATTCGTCATATCTTGTCTCATTGCCACGCAAAAAAACTAGAGTAAATTCATTTGCACTAACTTTATACGTCAATTAGCCGTATGTCAATAATCAAACTATACTCGCCTGAAAAATTTAATTTGCGGGATTAGCAGATCATAATCAGCAGTCTCAAGCAATTATCGGCATAATAGATTTCGGAGTGATGGTTTGTTCGTTTCTTGTGCCTAATTATTATCCCTTTTTACTTCGTGTTCATCCTTTGCTAGCTTCAATCTTGTCCAAAGTCCAATATGTTACAGAAAAAACTTTTAGGATGCTTAGTCGTACTGGCTAGCTTGAGTGGACTCTATGCGATCGCTAGTCCAAATATTGCGAACTATCTGCCATGTTTTACAGATTGCGAAGCGAGAGCAGCGGGCGAGTTACTCAATAAAGATAAGGCGATCGCTTCTTTAATTAATCTCAAAAAGCTCGACAAAAAGGCGATCGCGATCGTGATTGAAAAATCAAAATATAAACTAACGGTTTATTATCAAAAAAAGCCAATTAAGGCTTATGCGATCGTTTTAGGTGCAAATCCTCAAGATGACAAGTTGAGGCAGGGTGATAAACGCACACCTGAAGGCATATTTCATGTTCAAGAACTTTACTATCATTCGCAATGGTCAAAATTTATTTGGCTAGACTATCCCAATCAGGACTCTTGGCGTAAGTTCTTGCAAGCTAAGACTAGGGGCGAAGTGACGGTAAATGATGATATCGGCGGGGAGATTGGTATTCATGGTGTTGAAAAAGGACAAGACTGGGTAATTGATCGCAAAATCAATTGGACTTTGGGCTGTATATCGCTCAAAAATAAAGATGTCGATGAGATATATCAGTTATTGCAACGCGGTACGGCTATTGAAATTTTGCATTGACCTTTGCATTGACCATAAGGCTATATTATCGTTGGTATGAATATAGCTACTCAACAGAATTTAAAGATTCAGCAAGTAACTCGCCGCTTTGGGGGATTGATCGCGGTAAACGAGGTGTCTTTTGAGGTGCAGGAAAATGAAATATTTGGTGTAATTGGTCCCAACGGCGCAGGCAAGACAACGATGTTTAATACGATTACGGGATTGATTGCCCCGACCAGTGGCAAGGTTTTTTATGATGGGAAAGAAATTACTAATCGCCGTCCACATCAAATTGCGAAGTTCGGAATTGCCCGAACATTTCAGAACATTCGCCTATTTGGAGAACTATCTGCTTTAGAAAATGTGGCGATCGCTAGACATCTCCGCACCACGACAGGGATTTGGAATGGAGTTTTGGGGTTGTCACCAACGCCTAAAGAAGAGAAACAAACTTACGATCGCGCTCTAGAATTATTAGAACTGGTGGGACTAAGCGATCGCGCTGATGTCAAAGCCAAAAACTTCTCCTATGGCGATCAGCGCCGCCTTGAGATTGCTCGCGCCCTTGCCATGGAACCAAAATTATTACTTTTAGATGAGCCTGCCGCAGGGATGAATCCTAATGAAAAGGGACAGCTAAGTGATTTTATTCGGAGTTTGCGCGATCGCTTTAACTTGACAATATTACTAATCGAGCATCATGTGCCGTTGGTAATGGGACTATGCGATCGCATTGCTGTTTTAGATTTTGGGCAACTGATCGCGATCGGGAAGCCTGAAGTGGTGAAATGCGATCGGGCGGTGATAGAAGCTTATTTGGGTGATGAGGTCTAGCAGACAGGCGCTCACATGTTGAGGAATGTCAGATTAACTGCACAACAGGAATATCTTCTAGTAAATTTTGGTTGGTTAATAAATCTATAACGCTAATTCGTAATATCCGTTTTTGATCAACTTGAAAAAAAACTTTGATGCGATCGCTGCCCATTTGACCTAGCGGATTGAGCTGGGCAATCGCTTTACTATTTTGATTAAGTATCTGCACTGCAACTTGTTGATTATCGAGGGCGCGGGTTATCAGGCGATCGTCTTCAAAATATACTTCCACATTTGTCTCGCCTAATTCGCCAATTACTAGCTCGATGCTAGGCTGATCGGCATTTGATGCGCCGAGAGTGAGTTCTACTGGCTTGGATAATGGATAAGTCTCGCCCGATTTAACGATAGTATGCCAGTTGTGTTGTTTGCGGCGTTTATCCCAATAGCGCACGCCATAGCTGTGATAGAGAAGGTCTTTTAGCTCCCAACCTTGCGAAACTGCACCGTGCGCGATCGCTTCAAATGGTTTATGCGCTTTTATTTTCTCAATAGGAAAATGTCGCAACGTCCATTCTTTAACCGCAGGAGTTTGGGAAGTTCCTCCCACTAAAAGCACAGCATCGATTTTCTCTAGATCAATATTTTGACGAGTTGATTGTTGACGGATGCGATCAAGCGCAAGATCGAGATTTACAAAAAATTTCTGCTGCTCAAGAATTTGATTTAACTGCGATCGCGTTAGAGTTAATTCATAAGATTCAAAAGTTTGATCATTAAAATATATCTCAGTGGTAGATTGGATACTAGAAAGTGCGATCTTAATTCGTTCAGCTAAGCGAGTTACGATCGAGTTTTTGGGTAATCCGAGCGCTTTATGAAAATAATCAATAATCCAATTGTCAATATCAATACCACCAAGATTTTGTCCTGTCTTTGCCAAGACCTTTGCGGTTTGAGGATTTTGAGTATTACTTAATGGATTATTAGGTGACTTTTTGATGGTACTTTTGATCGTGCGATCGCCCCATTTCAATAAAAAATTTAATGATGATTTTCGCTGATTTAGTTCTGTTTCTATTTGCGATAACTTCACTAAAGATAAATCTAAAGTGCCACCACCAAAATCTATCACTAATAGAGTTTCGCCGCTGCCATTAAGTCCATAGCCTAGTGCCGCCGCTGTGGGTTCATCAATGATGCTTACTTGATTAACTGTCAAGTTTGTGCAGACTTCGCTCAACCAGTGACGATAAGCCTCAAAGCTGTCCACAGGTACGGTAAAAATCAGCGAGTCAACATCGGGTAAGTTCTCAATGATTTTCTTTAAGAACCATTCTCCCACCAACTCAAATCCAACTTCGCGCCCATCGATTTCTGGCACAAATACCGATATATTAGAAGCGATCGCCCGTTTAAATGCTTTAAAAAATCGCTGTTCGCCTTTGGTGATTTTGTTGTCAAGCCCGCGATCGCATACTTCCTGTCCGATCAATATCTGCTCATTGACAGCATCCTGCACATAAACAAAACTAGGAATTAAGGGTGGATTATCAGAGGTGAGGCTACTATAATCTAACTGGACAGTTTCTATCTCTCCATTGGGATTAATCCGTGCCACGACAGTATTACTTGTCCCAAAATCGATCGCATATTCCATAATTATTTTGTTGGCAATCTAAAATTTCACGGGCGATCGCTAGTTTACACTCCTTTGATTAGGTTCATATATTATGTTTTAATCCGCATACTGATGTCGAGCCAATGCGATCTCGTTACCATCGCCGAAGTAGAAATGTAATCTAAGCCTAGTTCGGCGATCGCGCCAATCGTATTGAGAGTGATATTACCCGAAGCTTCTATTTTAGAATGGGGACTATGTTCACG
>JAYTWB010000014.1:0-4076 GCA_043743655.1 Cyanobacteriota bacterium
TAAGTGAGAAACTCTGGCAAATCCTTAGCAAGCTGACCATGCCAAGTATCACCTTGAAAAATCAGATTTTGCAGCCAGGGCTGTAACGCCGTTTCGCTACATCCATGACCGCTGACTTGATAAGACTGCTCAGTGCCAAGCAACTCATTTAGAGTCCCCACCGCCACTAATTCACCTTTGTTAAGGATGCCAATGCGATCGCAAATTAATTCCACATCTGACAAAATATGACTGTTAAAAAATACAGTTTTGCCCTGATTTTTGAGCATCAAAATAATTTCGCGCACTTGATATCGCCCTACGGGATCAAGCCCTGACATTGGCTCATCCAGAAATACAACTTCGGGGTCGTTGATCAAAGCTTGAGCGACCCCAATTCTCTGCACCATGCCTTTAGAATATTGACGCAATTGCTTTTTACGAGCAACAGACTGCGATAGTCCCACCAAATCGAGCAAGTCAGCAATTCTTTGGCGGCGCAATGATGGGGCAACCCCAAACAAACTACCAATAAAATCAAGTAGCTCCCAGCCCGTCAAATAGTCATAATAATAAGCATTTTCAGGTAAATAACCGATTGATTGCTTAGCCGTGCGATCGCCAAGAGGATATCCTAATATCTCACCTGTCCCCGATGTCGGTTTCACGATACCAAGCAAAATTTTTAATAATGTCGTTTTACCCGCACCATTGGGACCCAGAACCCCAAAAGTCTCACCTTTACGGATCGTTAACGAAAAATCTTGCAAAGAGTTAACTTTTTGATTTAACCAAAAGCCCGTTCGATAAGCTTTGCTCAAGCCATCCGCCACAATAGCATTGCTTTGAAAAATCTGGGGCTGAGATTCGTTAGTCAATACTTCTGCCATAACTGCGATCGAAGCTGGAAAATTCACACTTTAAGAGATCATTTTATAGCAATTTCTCAACTTTCTGAGTTTCGGGTTACTTCAACATAGATATTTTCGAGGCGGACTGGTTGACGCATGATCGAGTCGATCGCTATACCATCAAAACATTCTAAAATTTCTTTTAACTCCATTGACTTCGGTAGCCAGAAAGCAAGCTCACGACCATAATGACGATAAGCAAAACCAAGCTTGATCGCTCTAGCGATCGCCAAATCTTCAGTTGGGGTACAGACGATCGCAATTTCTTGAGCAGGAACATATTGTCGCAGTTGTTCGAGACTTCCTTCTGCGAGCAAGCTTCCTTGTTTAATGATGCCAATTCGCTGGCAAAGACGTTCGGCTTCATCGAGCATATGTGTTGTCAATAAAATCGCCGTGTCTTGGCTACACAAGTTACGAATTAATTCCCAAATTTCGTATCGGGCTTCCAAATCAAGTCCTGTCGTTGGCTCATCTAATATGACTAATTGCGGCTGATGCACAAGCGCGATCGCCATACTCAGTCTGCGTTGCATCCCACCACTGAGCGTGTCCGCAATACTGGAGATGCGATCGCCTAGCCCCACTAATTCAAGGCAATGCTTGGCTTGTCTATGGCAAACTTCACGGCTCAATCCATAGAGTCGCCCAAAAAATCTCAGATTTTCTTCACAGGTTAAACTTTTATAAAAAATATTTTCTTGAGGAGCAACACCAATTAGCGATCGCATAGCAACCGATGAGCCTTGACCATCCATAGTAATGTCGCCGCGATCGGCGGCGATTAACCCACACAAGATACTGATTGTGGTGGTTTTACCAGCCCCATTCGGTCCTAATAAACCATAGACTTCACCTGATTGGATCGAAAAGCTCAAGTCCTCTAAAACTTGCTTCTTTCCATAAGATTTACAGATTTTGCGAACTTCTAGCACAAATAAATATCTCTTACATATCTCTATTCAAATTAACGATAGCGCTTCATGCCGCGCTTGAAAAAATTTTGATACTAGAGATTTGACGATAATGTTCATATCTAATACTGCAATATCGTATATTCACCTTGAGGTGATAGCAAAGTAGACTCGATTTGATTTTTGACTAATGGACTAACATATTCGGCAGTATTTAGACATTCGATTAAAAGCTTATTGGCATCGTGATATGTCCGCAACAAATTAAGTTGATTTTCACTAAATTGCCAGTCTTGTGAACCTTTACGATGATGAACGATTAAACTGCGCAGTTTTTTTGACCATTCCAAGCCTTTAGCTTGCCACCATTTCGCAAAAATCTCGCGATCTTTTTGAGGATCAGGAAATTTCTGACGTAAAAATTGTAGACCTTTACGCAGCTCAGGTTCCAGAGTACAAGCTAATTCTAAAACGGGATGGTTAGCAAAATATAGAGCTAAGTCAAGGTTGAGAGCTAGATTGATCGTATAGTCAATGTCTATCTCTGTTTCCATCGTGTTATCGAACCCCATGGCTCTAGTTCTAGCGCGTTCTAATGAGCGTGAGTGGGCAATATCTAAAGCGCGAGCGCGATCGAGCGAGCGAGTATTCTCTAGATCAATATCTAAATATAAAGCTCGAATTGTGACTGATTTATATGGTGTTTTGATCTGATTTGATTGTTGATTAACCCATGTTAAAAATGACTGCAAATGTGGGTCTTTGATCACCAGCTCGTCAATTTTACGTTTCATCGTTTGCAACATACGATCAGCTTGCTGAGAGATGCTAACTGTCATCACAATTACTCCATGCCAGCGCTTGAGGTACATGCGCTCTAGTAAATAGTTTTGGGCAGCAGTAGGCGTGCTGTGAGCAATTCGATAGGCAGCCAGATAGTCATGCAAAGTCGTGTGGCTAAGACGATAAATGCCCTTAGCGCACTCAATCAATAGGCTATGTTGCCACTTAAAAGTCTGAAAAAGTTGATCGCGATCAATCTCTAAATGCGACAAGCTACGACTAGCAGAGATACAGGCTTGGAAGTCATCTTCGAGTTGGTTATTTTGCCATACATACCCATGCCTATCTAGGGATACGATCGCCACATAGGCAAGAAAATCTTGTTTTTGAGAGACTGATAGTGCTTGATTAGTTAGATTTAGTGATCCCAGATTGGGTAGACATTTAGTCTGCTCCCATTTAGTTAAAAGAAGGTGTAATATCTCCTGATAAAAGTTGGGTTTGAGATATTCACAACTGTTAAAAATGGTGCAGAGGTATGTCAAGAATAGAGGGTTACTGGCAACTTCAGATAGAGGTTGATTTGTAGCAAGTAGTTGCTGAAATTTTTCATGTTTTTGAGGTTTATGTGAACAAGTGGTTTCAAACCACTTACCAGCAAATAAAATTATTTGTGATTCTTGAAAAGGGGCAATTTCTACGGTTTGAAATGATTGAAAAATATGTGAGTAGATCGGATTGCGAGTCGCGATCGCCATCCGATTTTGGGGATAGCGATCGCTAAAGTTCATGATTTGCTGAGCAATTTCGACACGATAACTTTCTGATAATTCATCTAAACCGTCCCAAAACAATAAAAAGCGTCCCTCCTCTAGCAACTTTTCTATTGCGTTATCTTCCAAAAGCTGATTTGGCAATCCATAATTAATAAGTTGGCTTTTTAGCCATGCCAGTGGATTATGACTATTCTCAGCGAGAACAAGCGATCGCAATGATAAAAACACAGGTAAATAGTTGAGTAAAATTTTATCAGTGGTGCAAGATATTGCCCAATATTTGAGTAATGTTGTCTTTCCTGATCCCAAACCACCAACTAGTAAAAGTCTTTTGTATGCGTCTAAAGCCTGATTTGCGGTGATTATCGGCGGATGAAGTTTCGCCAAATAAAAGCGATCGTATTGCTCAGGAGATACATTATCAAAAGCTTCGTTTAAATCAAGATATTGACTACTTGATAAATCACTAAAAACATTGATTTCTGTATACAAGTCATGTAAACAAAGTGGAGTATTGATATCAATTACTCTCAGGCGATCGCATTGACGGATTATAGCTGAACTAATATGTTGACGAATTGATCGAAAATAATTATTGTCTATCGGTGTAGTACAACTTAAATTATTATCTAAATTTTGGATTGACTTAGCATCAATAGTCTTAATGTCACTAGCAATGAGATTATTGCTGTCAGTATTTTGTGTAGCTTCAT
>JAYTWB010000015.1:0-2828 GCA_043743655.1 Cyanobacteriota bacterium
GAAATTATTGGTATTGCCAATGATCGCGATCAGCAAGTTGCGACACTCACCGCTCAACTAGATATCGCTCATTCCGTAAAATTAGATCAATTGAAATTAGATCACTCTTTTATTGGCTTAGAAAACGAATATGTTATCGACCTAACCAGAGTCCAAGATTTAGAGCAGCAGATTGAAGAACTACAGGAACAAGTGCTGCAACAAGCCGCAAAAACGGCTGAACATGAAGCAGCAATCCAACATTGGAAAGAACAATCGTTGCGTCATCAACTCCATTCCCTGCAACTTAGCGGCGCTTTAGATCGCCTCTTAGCCGAAAAGCCAGTCAATCAATTATCGCAACTAACATTAAGTCAACCGCAAACTGAATCTTTATCACCCGAATCAATACCAGTGCGATCGCCTCATCCAAACTCCAAAGTGGATTTACCCGCTTTCTTAACTAGGTCTCGCTAAACCAAAATATCAATCACATCTCCTCCATAAATTGCATATTTTTCATTATTGATCCATGCCCAAAGCTGATCACCATAGGAAAAATGCCACCATTCATGAGGATGCCTTTGGAATCCGCTATGGATCATAATTTGGTTTAATAATTCGCGATCGCCATGAAATTCTATTTCCAAACTATCAATAGAGTTTGCGAAATAATTTGGCAAAGAGCGATCACTAATTTCATCAATCGGCGAACCCATATTTATTTCTAGAAGCTCAGCGTCAAATAAAGTGACATCGATCGCTGCTCCCGTACTATGAGGTGGTGGAGTTTGCGGATCATGGCTAGGAACTGCCCAAAATTTCATTACTTCATTCATGAGCATATTTTTTTTCTCTTCAGTGAGATTTTTGAATTTTAAGCCTTTAGCTTCTACTAATTGCCGAAAACTATAGTCCACCATAAATTGCTGCACCGAGACTGGGCGATAGGCATCAAAAATTGCGATTTGCCAATTGGGGCAAATAGTTTGTAAATAGGCTTGAGATTTTTGCAATTTCTCTAAAATACCTTGACGCACAAAAAAAGGAGAGCGATCGCCATAGGGTGCGCCCAATGACATATATGGATGAGGATTAATCTTGAGGATATGATTAGGAATTGCCACAAGTGGCTCACCACATTCAGCAATCTCTATGTTTTGATAGGGTTTCATATTTGATTAGCGATTTTAATTAGCCATATATGGCTCGATCATTAATAATGAGTAAATACACTTAGCGTACAAAAGTTAATAGATTATTGGATATACTCCAGTAAACTTTGACGTTAATTTTAAACGTTAATTTTGATGTGAGGAGGACAAAGCGATCGTTTCTATAACCAGTTCAACCAGTGCGACTACAACAAAATCACAGTCTATGCAATCAACGATGGATCTCGCCAATATTTCGCAAGCTGCTTCACAAATCACTGAGCCAATCGAATTAACCACGCTCGACTCTCCGCAAATGTCGCAAATCGAACCAAACGCTCCTGTTCTCCGCATCATTGGCAAAGCAACATTGTCTGGTCATGTTCCGATTAGCGGCGCAAAAAATTCGATCCTTGCCCTCATGGCAGGTACACTTTTGTCATCAAATGGATGTCGGATTCGGAATGTTCCTAACCTCGCTGATGTGCAGCGGATGAGCGACATTCTCGAAACCCTTGGTGTAAAAATTTCTCGCAATGGCAACGTTCTCGATCTTGATACTAGCAACTTGACGACAAACTCTGCACCTTACGAACTGGTCAGCAAGATGAGAGCCAGCTTCTTTGCACTCGGGTCATTATTAGCAAGACTGGGATCAGCGAGAATGCCTCTTCCAGGTGGTTGTGCGATCGGGGCGCGTCCAGTGGAGCTACACGTTCGGGGTTTGCAAGCTTTGGGTGCCGATGTGCAGATCGACCATGGTATCGTCCAAGCCTATGCCAAGAGCCGCAATGGACGTTTGCAAGGCGCAAAGATTTATCTCGATTATCCGAGCGTTGGTGCAACTGAAACTTTGATGATGGCGGCGACCCTTGCTGAAGGGGAGACAATTATTGAAAATGCAGCGCAAGAGCCTGAAGTAATTGATCTCGCTGATCTTTGCATTGCTATGGGCGCGAAGATTAGAGGTGCTGGCACAAATACGATCATCATTGATGGTGTGGAAAAACTACATTTTGCCGATTTCACGGCTATCCCCGATCGCATTGAAGCAGGAACTTTCATGGTTGCCGCCGCAATCACGCGATCGACCTTATCGATGTCGCCTGTAATTCCCGCACACCTCACCGCCGTGATTTCTAAATTGCAAGACATGGGTGTTACAGTGCGCCAAGATTCTCCAGACATGATTACTGTAATTGGCAGCGATCGCTATCGCGCTGTAGATATCGAAACTTTGCCATACCCTGGATTCTCGACCGATATGCAAGCGCAGTTTATGGCTCTGCTGACCATCTGCGAAGGCAATGGTGTTGTCACCGAGACTGTATTTGAAAATCGCTTGCAACACGTTCCTGAGCTTAATCGCATGGGTGCAAATATTCGCCTCAAAAATAATGTGGCGGTAGTTACGGGTGTACCGCAGTTATCAGGCGCTCCCGTGATGGCGACTGATTTACGCGCTTCGGCAGCACTGGTGATCGCAGGGCTAGCCGCTGATGGCGAAACAACTGTGATGGGATTACATCACCTCGATCGCGGTTACGATCGCATCGAAGAAAAGTTACGCAATGTCGGCGCAAAGCTATATCGCACGAGTGAGGCTGTTCCCGTATAATTCGATCAGGACGCTGCAATGCAGCGTCCTGATTTTTATCGATAGAAAATTCATGACTGAGCTTTGCGCGATCGCCC
>JAYTWB010000016.1:0-2203 GCA_043743655.1 Cyanobacteriota bacterium
GGGTAAATTGTATCCATCGACTGTTCTAAAGATATTAACGTCACATCGATCGCCATATTCACCACTGCGGTTAACTCGTCCGGCAAATTGAATCAATCCGTCGATACTAATTTGCTCGAAGTAACCAACTGGAAAGCTGATGTTTACGCCAGCTTGGATACAAGTGGTGGCAACTAATAAAATCGGTGATGGGGATTTGAGGTCTAATTTAGCTTTAATCAGGTCTAGGACTTCCTTGCGGTGGATGGGAGGCATTTTAGCTGTCAGCATCATCACAGGCACGTTTGGCACCAAATTTACTAGTGCTGCATAAGCATCTCTGGCAGCAGCAACACTTTGCACACCGATCAGGACTTGGGGACGATTGCCGAAGGCAGGTCTTCGACCAACGAGAAATTAGAGATCTTAGAGATCTTAGAGGATGTTTGGAAAAGTGCTCGGACTATTGTGATGAAGGAATTCCTTGAACCATCCCTGAGTATTCTTCCCCTTGGACTGGGTATCCTAAGTTTAGGAGTCTCTACAAGTAATAAAAATGCTTCAAGATGTTTTCAACACTCAGTCTGTTAGTGATCTAAAAAAGCTAGGAAAATACATAGCAATCCGCAATCTAATTCAGAAAGAACTTACCAACCGTCTACAAATAAAAGCCAGAGGATGGAATGACTTATATGATGTTATTTCTCTGCTGCGAAAAATAGGGGGCTTACAAAAACAAGATTCCCATATTTCTCGCGTAGAAGAATCAGAAGATATTCCCTACTTTAAGTCTGAAACTGACAGATTAGTTTATTCACTAACTGAGCTAAGTGGCGAACCGCAGCTAGAAGCTTTATGTATTAATAAATCTCATTTTAGAGATGCTAAAAAAGCAAAAGCTTTAAGAAATAGTATTGCTCATAAAATCCATCCTGACAAAACAACACATCCAAAAGCAAAAGAAGCTATGAGCAAACTAACAAAACTATTTCAAGGAGTGATTGGATAATGCAAGGTATTGTTTCATACAAAAATTTTAGTGATTTGGATATTGATTTTCCAGGAGCCAATAATACACTTTCAGCACCCACTATAGCAGGAATAAATAATGCTATTGAGGAAGGGTCAATTGTAGATATAAATGGTATTCTGTGGGTAAAAGCTAATAAGTTAAATGTTGTTTGGCGAACAGACAAGCCTACTGCAAGACAACTAGTTTTACAAATCCCACAGGGTAAATTTCGTCGCACATTTAGTGGTGAAGAATATATCAGATCTGCTGAAGTTATGAAATGGACTTTCTATCGATTAGAATCAGCGACAGGAAGTAAGGAGAACCTTCTAAAGTATGTTGGAAGTACCTTGCAATTCGTCATGGATCAACCTGCAATTAGGGTTTACAAGCTAGAGGCATCCATAGCATTGCATTCGCAGAGAAAACTACTAAAAAAAGAAAGAATGAAAAGATATTTTATCTATACCGATGAATTAACAGGAGTGGCACTAAAACGTGGTTTAGGCTCAGATTTTTCCCATATTATTAGTGCTGCTTCTGACTTTGAACTAGCCGATCAGATTTGGAATGGATTAGTTGTAAATACAGAAATACACAAACTAATTACCTCAAAAGGAATCACAGATTCTACTGATTTATTGTGTCTTTGTGACGAAGAAGGATGGAAAACATCGTGGTATGACGATTTCCATAATTCACTAAACGAATTTTATGAGCAGTGCGTTTAGCTTGACTTTAGTCGATTTTTGTAATTCTCAATTGGCCAAGGCTGCGACATCTTAGATCTTCTGTAGACTTTTTTGTATGTCGATTGAATCCTGACAATCTGATTACCTGCTTGCGATCCAAGTACCTGCAAATTCAGGTTCATCTTCGACACAGTGCAGTGCAAATTCAAGACGGGTGAATGGGAAAACCTGAAATATCAGGATAATGCGGATGTCAAATAAGGCGATCTACTCTGTTCATCGTTGATGGGCAAAAAGTGATAGTGATTGAAATGGGCGGGCCGTTTGTTTGCAACTCTGACCGTCCAGATCGCAGACTGAGCGCGACTCATGATAACGCAACCGAGAGCGACATTTTGCTGCGATTACCCCGCGACCAAGCCAAAATCATCAGGTCACATTCAAAAGATTGACATCAGCAAGTTTGCTGACCTATTCGATTTGCTACTGCATCAGCCAGGGACGAAACTGGAAACCGATC
>JAYTWB010000017.1:0-4096 GCA_043743655.1 Cyanobacteriota bacterium
CTTGGTTCAAAGGTGCTTGATAATCCACGAATAGAAATTCTGGTTAACAAAATCGTGGAAAAGTTTCAAGAATATCCCTAAGTAATAACCTCGATAGGCAGCTAACACAATGTCCAAACGATGCCAAAATAGTAGCTTGAATCTGATTTCACAGGAGAAAGATTAGGTGTCGGACAAATTTGATTACGATTTGATCATTATTGGCGCTGGTGTTGGTGGACATGGTGCTGCACTTCATGCCGTCGCCTGTGGATTAAAAACGGCGATCGTTGAAGATGGCGTGATGGGCGGAACTTGTGTCAATCGCGGTTGTATTCCTTCAAAGGCTCTACTGGCGGCTTCGGGACGAGTGCGCGAAATGCGGGCAAAGTCTCACCTAAAAGCATTAGGAATTGAGGTCGGTGAGGTTAACTTTGATCGCGGTGCGATCGCAAGTCATGCTGACAACTTAGTTCTAAAATTGCGAGGTGACTTGACCAATAGTCTCAAAAAATTAGGCGTAGATATTTTGCAAGGTCGCGGTCGCGTGGCAGGTGTGCAAAAAGTTAGCGTGGGCGACAAAACTTACAGTGCTAAAGACATTATTCTCGCCACAGGTTCCGAGCCATTTGTGCCACGCGGTGTGCAGCTCGATGGCAAAACTGTATTTACTAGCGATCAAGCTGTGCGTCTGGAAACCTTGCCTCAATGGGTGGCGATCATCGGTAGCGGCTATATCGGTCTCGAATTTGCCGATGTCTATACAGCGCTTGGGTCAGAAGTGACGATGATCGAGGCGCTGGATATATTAATGCCGGGATTCGATCCTGATATTGCTAAGATTGCGGAACGGGTATTGCTAAAGCCTCGCGATATTGAAACGAGAACAGGTGTATTTGCAACCAAGATCACCGCAGGATCGCCTGTCAAGATTGAACTTACCGATGCGAAGACGAAGAAAGTAATTGAGGTTCTAGAAGTTGATGCTTGTCTGGTGGCGACTGGTCGGATTCCACTTACTAAAGATTTAGGGCTAGAGAGTGTTGGTATCGCGCCAAATCAGCGCGGCTTCATCGATGTTGATGACACAATGGCAACTTCAGTACCCCATTTATGGGCAATCGGGGATGCAACGGGCAAAATGATGCTCGCTCATGCTGCTTCGGCTCAGGGAATTGTGGCGGTTGAGAATATTTGCGATCGCGCTTCTACCATTGACTATCAAAGTATCCCCGCAGCGGCGTTTACTCATCCTGAAGTCAGCTTTGTCGGCTTGACAGAGCCACAGGCTAAGGAAAAAGGCGCGGCTGAAGGATTTAAGATTGCGACAACTAAGTCTTACTTTAAAGGAAATTCCAAAGCGATCGCTGAAGGCGAAACCGATGGTTTAGCCAAGATCGTTTACCGTGAAGATACGGGCGAACTTTTGGGCGTACATATCATTGGCATCCATGCTTCAGACTTAATTCATGAGGCTTCTGCGGCGATACGCGATCGCGCCACTGTGCAGAAGTTAGCGACGATTGTTCATGCTCACCCAACTCTAAGTGAAGTGTTGGATGAAGCTTATAAACGCGCAGCACACGTTTAACTAAACAGGCATCCCGATGGGGTGCTTGTCTCTTAGCAGCGAGGCGATCGCACAAACAACAAAAGGCAAAACAAATGACACAAGCAATTGCGCGTCAAAGTTTATATGAATCTGATTTCTTGGCATGGACTCAAGACACTGTAGCTAAGCTAAGGGCTAGAGATTTTGACCAAGTGGATTTAGAAAATTTAATAGAGGAGATCGAGTCATTGGGAAGTTCTTGCCGTGATGAGTTAGAAAGTCGTCTAGAAACCTTGTTAGCTCATTGCCTCAAGAGGCTCTATGTAAATATGCCTTATTGCTTTAATGGATGGCAGAATACCATTAAAGAGCAACGGAGACGGATTGCGCTAAGACTAAGAAAAACTCCCAGCCTTAAAGGAGTTTGGCATGAAATTTTTGAGGATGCTTGGGAACTTGCTTTAGGTTCAGTTCGCGACCATTACGAACCTAAAGGGTATTCAATTCCTGATACATGGCAGTTTGGGCGCGATATTGACTCAATGTTAAATATCGATTTTTGGGAATAGCGATACTACTACAGTAAAAAAGAAGCACCCCGATGGGGTGCTTCTTTTTTACTCTTGTTCGGCTAGTCTGGCTTGCAGTAATGGCACATAGTTAGTGTAGACATTACCCTGTCTGAAGTCCTCATCATCTAAGACTTTCTGGTGAAAGGGAATCGTTGTTAATACGCCTGTAATTGCACATTCGCGCAGCGCTCTTTTCATGCGTAAAATCGCAGCAGGGCGATCGCTACCCCAGACAATCAACTTCGCAATCAAAGAATCGTAATATGGCGGAATCACATAATCAGTATAAACATGGGAATCCATACGCACACCAGGTCCACCTGGGGGCAAATAGCCACTAATTTTACCGGGATTAGGACGAAAATTGTGATCGGGGTCTTCGGCATTAATTCGACATTCGATCGCATGACCACGAATCTCGATGTCTTTTTGTTGAAATCTCAGCTTATCTCCCTGAGCGACTCGCAACTGTTCGGCAATTAAGTCAATACCTGTGATCATCTCAGTCACAGGATGCTCAACTTGGATGCGCGTATTCATTTCCATGAAATAAAACTTGCCGTATTTATCCAGCAAAAACTCAACCGTACCCACACCGAGATAGCCGATCGCTTTGGCAGCCTTTACCGCCGCATCACCCATTTTTTCTCGCAGTTTAGGATTCACCGCACTACTGGGCGCTTCTTCTAGTAACTTTTGGTGGCGGCGTTGGATAGAACAATCGCGCTCACCCAAATGCACAACGTGACCATGCATATCTGCCAAAATCTGAATCTCGATATGACGCGGGTCTTCGATCACTTTCTCGATATAGACCCCGCCATTACCAAAGGCTGCTTCCGCTTCACCTTGAGCCGCTTTGAGCAAACGCAGCAAATCATCAGCATGGCTGACTAAGCGCATTCCCCTGCCACCGCCGCCTGCAGTTGCCTTCACCATGACAGGGTAGCCGATGCTATTTGCGATCGCGATCGCTTGTTCATCCGACTCAATTAGCCCTTCACTACCCGGGATAGTCGGTACACCCGCTCTCTGCATCGTCTTCTTTGCCGTAGACTTGTCACCCATTGAGCGAATTGAGTTAGGACTTGGTCCCACAAACAGCAAGTTATGATCGGCACAAATTTCGGCAAATCTGGCATTTTCTGATAAAAAGCCATAACCAGGGTGAATGGCAGTGGCGTTGTGAGTTATTGCGGCGGAGATAATATTGGGAATATTTAGGTAGCTTTTGCTGCTGGGTGAATCGCCAATACAGACAGCTTCATGAGCTAGCTGAACATGAAGTGAGTTGCGATCAACAGTGGAATAAACAGCAACGGTCGGGATTCCTAATTCTTCGCAAGTCCGAATAATTCGGAGGGCTATTTCACCTCGATTGGCAATTAGTAGTTTGGCGATTGGAGCCATGTTTCAGTTTATTAGTTGTCTTTTAGTTATTCAGTCTGACTATAGTTTATCGGTATGCGGCTCGTATAAAAACTCAAACAAATTATTATCGAGGTCTTTGCTATAAAAAGATGCCGTACCATCACGGTGATCATGGATTGCACCCACAAATGTCCCTGCTGCGGTGAGGCGCTGATGATGTGCAGCTAGCTCAGCGCGATCGCCAAACAAAAAACCAAAATGTGGTCCTGCGCTTTTATATTCTGGACTTAGTAATGCTAAGCCATCTTGCCCCGCTTTCAGATAAGCCCAATCTTTGTCTTGCCAAGCTAGCTCTAGACCTAGATTTTGATAAAACTCTATCGCTTTAGGGATATCTTGGACAGCGATCGCCACATGCCCCAATCGTTTTAGCTTCATAGCAAACTCAACATTAACCTTTAAAAATATAGAGAATATAAAAGACAATTCTCATTCTTTATACTCCCTATATTTTACTGGCGATCGCGATATCTCTGGTTCGGGAAAGAAATCGGGAGGCAATTGGTTTAATTGGCGATCGCGGTTCTGATGGCAATCCAGGTGCATAGGACTCCAGCACATG
>JAYTWB010000018.1:0-3002 GCA_043743655.1 Cyanobacteriota bacterium
CATACTCAAACCAAGGAATGACTGCTAGCTTTTGTGCATGACCAAACTCGATGGTTTCAGAAAGCATATCCCGATTTTTTATTTCAGGGATAGGATTGATCGCCACGCCAAAAGAATTTTCGGTGACTTTACTCGGATAAAGGGTGTATCCAGCATTCCAAACTGTGGGATAAATCGTATTAAACTTTAGTTTCTTTAATCTTTTAATTGCTTGTTGAAGACGCTGCGTTGAAAATAAAACATCACTATCAACATTAGTTAGCCAAATACCACGCAATTCTTGGTTATTAGTCGGTCTAATTGGGGGGCTGATCGTCGGTTGTTCAACTGTGTTGCTAGCTGTATCACTAATGGGAGTTTGAGCTACTGCCAAAAAAGGAAAATTGAGCATTAGCGCGATCGCTAACCCTAGGCATATTAAGAACAGAAAGTGGAGCTGCTTTAGCCAAGATATAGAATTAATTTTCACTCTAGCAAATACACCTAAAACTTAGGCTTCAATTTTTCTCACGAGCTTATTGTATAGCAAGCGAAAAACCTATAGAGAAAAAAGGAGCTTTGCCCCCCTTTCTCTCTATAGGTTTTTTGTCTGAGCGCCTAAAAAATTACGATTCATCTCTAAAATGGGGCATAAAAAATCAGCAATATTCTTTGGCAAAAGCTCTTTGACAACATCTTGCATGACTAAATAGGTAACGTTACAAGCTTCTTGAGCGCCAAACGCGTGCATGATCGTCTGAAACCAATACAAAAACTGCTGTCGCAAAAGCTCTGGATCATCTAACAGTACTGTCATTGCTGAATGGCGCAATACCCGCAATGTGTCTTGCTTCCATTTTTTTCTCATGTCTTCGCCTTTGGGATATAGCAAGTTGGGATGAGATATTTGAATTTTTGCCAAAACAGTTTCGACAATCTCTTTTTCTACGGCTTTGATGCGTTGATAAGCATCGATTCGTGAGTCAAAAGAGTTAATATAGGTGTCCATAAACTGCAATTCATCATCGCTGGCATAGCGACCGTCTGCGTTTGTTCCTAATTGTTGCAGTTTGCTTAACATAGTTAAACGATACTCAATTTAATATTAATCGGATCATATACAGCGCTTTTTAAGAAATCAAATTATGCGGTTGTCTCTCTGCTTTTAGCAAACAGACAACCCTCAGCAAAAAAAGCTACGCCTTTTATTTTAGACGGTGACGAGCTGGAAACAATCCGCCACTTTAAGCATAATGTCTAGTGATCGCCAATTTTTTGTTACGATTTTGTCAAGCTTATTAAACATCTATGCGATCGCTCGCCGCAATATCCTGTCATGTTATCTGACAATGACCACATTGAAGGGCTGTTCCCAGAAGCGACCCAGAATTGGGACGTAAATCGGATTTATGCTGACTTACAAGCTGCTTGCGGCAAAGAAATTAAGCCATTTGAAAAAGCTTGTTTGCGTGGGTTGTTATGTCGTTATCGACCAGGGCAACTTGCTTTTAAGCTAACTTGGACTTCGGGGGCTTTGCGAGTTGAGTTAAATAAGGGTTTGTATCGATCGCTTGAGGCGATCGCTGATCAACCAATTAATACTTTGCGGTGGGAAAAGGTTCCTGAATGGTTAGAAGCTAAGGGTTATAAGATACAACGTCTGCATAATACAGTTTCTCAAGATCATTCAAGGGCAAATTTGGTGGACTGGGGCGAGGCTCCGAGTATTCAAACTTTTTATGGACGTACTGAAGATATTGCCAAATTAGAACAATGGATTGTGCGCGATCGCTGTCATCTTTTAGCAATTTGCGGCATGGGCGGTATCGGTAAGACGGCGTTGGCAGTTAAGTTAATTGAAAATATTCAGGCGCAGTTTGATTGCTTTATTTGGCGATCGCTGCGGGGCGCACAACCAACTGCTCAACTAATTGCTGACCTTTTACAATTTCTGAATAATTCTCAATCTCCGCAAACAGGTTCCAGTATTTCCGATTTATTAGAAGTTTTGCGCCAAAAGCGTTGTCTAATCGTGCTTGATGACTTTGAGGCAACGCTCCAAGATGGGGAACTGGTCGGAGCATATCGACAAGGCTGCGAATTGTATGCAGAATTGTTACAGCGTGTGGGTTCTGAGCGCCATCAAAGCTCTTTGATTTTGATTGGGCGCGAACAACCCAAAGAAATATCTATGAATCAAGGTGAAGATCAGCTAATTCGATTCTGTAAAGTAAATGGATTGCAACGTCAAGATGCTTTTGAATTATTAAGAGCAAGAGGTTTTACAGGTTCTGAAAATGGATTAGAAGCATTAATTCAGCAATATCGCGGCAATCCTTCCGCTTTACGGATTGTCGCTGGTACGATTCAAGAATTATTTAATGGCAATGTTTCTGAATTTCTAAAACAAACTGCTCTTGCCCTCGGTGATGTCTTACGCACATTACTCTATCAACAGTTTGAGCGCCTCTCTAAGCTCGAAAAAGATGTATTGTATTGGCTAGCAATCAAGCATCGCCCAGTCTCGCTTGCTACTTTGCGATCGGAAATGAACTTGCAGGCTTCTGGTTCTGAACTAATCGCGGCTCTTGAGTCATTGCGATGGCGATCGCTAATTGAAAAGATCACCGAACAAGAAGATGTGATGTTCTTACTAGAACCTGTAGTACTAAAATATGTCAATCGTAAATTTGTCGAAGAAGTAAGCAAAGAAATTTCCGCGATCGCGCTGCAACAAAACCTCAAATCGATTAACCTATTACAAAGTCATGTCCTCGTTGAAGATCGCGCTCCAGACTCAATTCGGGCGATGCAAATTCGGTTGGTACTTAAGCCTATCAAGGATAAGTTAGCTCAGGCGATCGCCCAAAATAATATTGAACTTGAATCCCTAAGAGAACTTCTGGCTAGCCATTCTCAAAATCAAGCCTCAGCAGCTACCAGTTACACTGAAGTTAATCTCGCTCTGATCGGCTTATGGTGGTAAGTAACTAGGCATAAGTAACCTAAAAACCAAAAGGGTT
>JAYTWB010000019.1:0-4004 GCA_043743655.1 Cyanobacteriota bacterium
GCCACTAATTCAGGACGTGTAAACCCTTTGGGAACCGCCGCAAAATATTTGAACACTAGCTTGGTGCGATCGCTCTCTGAACCATCACGCCATGCTTGAATAGCCTTTTGATAAAACATCCGATTGGAGAAGCTAATAATCGCAATTCCACCAACTTTGAGAATGCGATGAATCTCTGTAAATATGGCTTCGGGATATTGCAAATACTGGACTGAGACAGTACTGATGACTGCATCAAAAGACTGATCAGCAAAAGGTAATACTTGCTGCTTATTTAGATTCTGCACAAAATAGTGATCTAAGCGCGGATTTTTTGCCAACTCTTCAGCATTTAGCCCATGTCCTTCAACATGAGCAAACTTGATCTCCTTAGGCAAATGTGATACCCAACTACTCATCAGATCAAGGATGTGAGTATTTGACTCTAAGCGCTGGCGGTACAGATTAGTAAGTTGCTCAATAAAGCGATCGTCTACATGCGTCACAAAGCGCGGATAGTCATAAAACAGAGCATCGTCAGCATTATCAAGCTTTGTCCGTTGTTCAGAAACAAGTTGCATACTTTTTGAGTGATTTTCGAGTAAATAGCTCAGTCTAGGTTTTAAGGTTGCTTGTGTACAGCTATCTAATAGTTTATTCCTATGGTAATCATTTGGTAAAAATAGTGACTAGCCAATTTTTATAGCAAGCTCAAGCCCCAACATGGCGATATACTAACAGCAGCAGCTTAAAGATCACAGTTTTAGAGATTAGAGAGGCGATCGCAAATCATGGTGATGATTGAAACCAAAGCCGAACGCATGGTCATAAATATGGGACCTCACCACCCATCCATGCACGGCGTTCTTAGACTTATCGTCACGCTAGACGGCGAAAATGTAGTCGATTGCGAACCTGTTTTAGGTTATTTGCATCGCTCAATGGAAAAAATCGCCGAAAATCGCACGATTATTCAATACTTGCCCTATGTGACAAGATGGGATTACCTCGCGACTATGTTCACCGAGGCAATCACCGTCAATGCACCCGAAAAATTAGCGAATGTGCCAGTCCCCCGACGCGCCAGCTACATTCGCATGATCATGCTCGAACTCAGCCGCATCGCCTCTCACTTACTGTGGCTTGGCACATTTGTTGCCGACATCGGCGCACAAACCCCATTTTTCTATGTCTTCCGCGAACGGGAAATGATCTATGACCTGTTCGAGGCAGCGACAGGGATGCGGATGATGCACAACTATTTTCGCATTGGCGGCGTGGCTGCTGACTTGCCCTATGGCTGGATTCAGAAATGCGAAGACTTTTGCAATTATTTCACGCCTGTAATTGACGAATACGAAAAGTTAATTACCAATAACCCCATTTTCCGCAAACGAGTTGAAGGCTTAGGCACGATTACTCGCGATGAAGCGATTAATTGGGGCTTGTCAGGACCTATGCTGCGCGGTTCAGGCGTAAAGCTAGATTTGCGAAAAGTCGATCACTACGAGCTTTACGATGAACTCGATTGGGATGTGCAGTGGGACAATGGCGGCGATTGCCTTGCCCGCTATCTAGTGCGTGTACGCGAAATGCGTGAATCCACAAAAATGGTGCTGCAATGTCTCAAGCAAATCCCCGGTGGTTCCTTTGAGAACCTTGAAGCACAGAGGGTTCTAGCTGGTCCCAAGAGTGAATGGACTTCGATGGACTATCAGTTTATTAGCAAAAAACCATCACCCACCTTCAAAGTGGCGGCTGGCGAACATTATGTCCGCGTTGAAGCCCCAAAAGGCGAGTTGGGAGTATATGTTATCGGCGAAGATAGTGTCTTTCCATGGCGTTTCAAGATTCGTCCACCTGGGTTTATTAATTTACAAATTTTGCCTGAACTGGTGCGCGGCATGAAGCTTGCCGACATCATGGCAATTTTAGGAAGTGTGGATATTATTATGGGTGAGGTCGATCGCTAATGTACGGTGGAATTGATTTACAAAAATCTTTAATCGAAGTCCTGACAGGACTAGGACTCCCTGGCGATATTGCCAAAGTAATTTGGATGTTATTGCCAATGTTAGTAATGGTCTTGGGCGTAACTGTGGGCGCGCTCGCCTGTACTTGGCTAGAGCGCAAAATCTCTGCTGCCGCCCAACAACGAATCGGTCCTGAATATGCAGGACCATTTGGGCTATTAATCCCGATCGCTGATGTCGCCAAACTGGTAATCAAGCAAGGCACAATTCCTGCAAAGGCTGATCCTCTGCTCTACACAATTGGTCCTGCGCTTGTATTTACTTCTGTATTTCTGTGCTACCTAGTAATTCCTTTTGGTCAAAATATGATCATCTCGGACTTAGGCACAGGCGTATTTTTTATTATTGCCATTTCTAGCATTGCTCCAATCGGCTTGCTAATGGCAGGTTATTCTTCTAACAATAAATACTCGCTGCTTGGTGGTTTACGCGCGGCAGCCCAGTCGATTAGCTACGAAATTCCATTGGCTCTAGCCGTGTTAGCCGTAGCGCTGATGACGAATGGACTCAGCACCATCGACATTGTTAATCAGCAAGCTGAATACGGTATTCTTTCTTGGAATATATGGCGGCAACCGATCGGCTTTGTAATTTTTATCATCGCCGCCCTTGCCGAATGTGAACGCTTACCATTTGACTTGCCAGAAGCAGAAGAAGAACTGGTGGCTGGTTATCAGACTGAATATTCAGGAATTAGATTTGCTTTCTTCTATGGCGGTTCCTATGCCAACTTGCTACTAGCTGGTTTACTAGCATCGATTCTTTACCTCGGCGGTTGGGAACTACCGTTCCCGATTGATAGGGTCAGTGATGCATTGGGAATTGAAGCGAATACTGCGTGGTGGCAGATTCTGGCGGCTTTTATTGGGCTAACAGCAACTCTTGTCAAAACCTATGCCTTTATCTTTTTCGCAATTCTCTTACGTTGGACAGTTCCTCGTGTGCGGATCGATCAACTGCTCGATCTCGGCTGGAAATTTCTATTACCAATTGGACTAGCTAATTTGCTGATTACCGCAGCCCTCAAATTAGCTTTTCCTTTTGCGTTTGGCGGATAGAACCTGTTTGAGAAAGTGTGCTTGCCGCACTTTCTCAAAGATAAACCAAATTATTAATTACCATCATGCTGAAATTTCTGAATAAAGTTGGTGACTACACCAAAGATGCTGTCCAAGCAGCAAAGTATATCGGACAAGGTATGGCGGTGACATTTGATCATATGCGCCGCCGTCCGATTACGGTGCAGTATCCTTACGAAAAGTTAATTCCTTCGGAACGGTTTCGTGGACGGATTCACTTTGAGTTTGATAAGTGCATCTCCTGTGAAGTTTGTGTGCGTGTATGTCCGATTAACTTGCCTGTAGTTGATTGGACATTTAATTCTGAGATCAAGAAAAAGGAACTCAAGAGCTACAGCATCGACTTTGGAGTTTGTATTTTTTGTGGAAACTGTGTGGAATACTGTCCCACTAATGCTTTGTCCATGACCGAGGAATATGACCTCTCTACCTTCGATCGCCATGAACTAAACTTTGATAGCGTTGCGCTGGGACGGATGCCAACTAAGGTGACTGAAGACCCTCTGGTCACTCCGATTCGCGAGCTTGCATATTTGCCTAAAGGCGTGATGGAGGGACATGAAGTGCCACACACAGCTAAACGTGCGGGCTTGCGTCCTGAAGAAATTGCTGAAGCTAAATCTGAGAATAAATAATCGTCAAGAATAAGCAAAAAATTTATGATGAACAATATTGGTTTAGGCGATGGTTCTCAAACCGTATCCCTAATAATTTTGACGGTGATGCTAACGTCTTCGGCGATGGGAGTTGTGTTATTAAAAAACATCGTTTATGCCGCGTTCTTACTCGGTGCAACTTTTATTAGTGTGGCAGGGCTATATCTGTTGCTAAATGCTGACTTTGTGGCGGCAGCGCAAGTGCTGATCTATGTTGGTGCGGTAAATATTTTGATCTTGTTTGCGATCATGTTGGT
>JAYTWB010000020.1:0-3184 GCA_043743655.1 Cyanobacteriota bacterium
TGGCCGATCGCCCAGCCTAAAGACAAATGGCAAACAACTATTGCCCGTCTAGCTGAACTAATGGGCGTTTCTGCTCAAACTATCACCGACAAACTTGAACAAGAGGGTTATAACTCACCGAACCTTGTACGTATTTCAACTGCGATTAATGCCAAATTGGTAACACTCCTTTCTGAACATAGTCTCGAATTAACAGGCGTAAAAGTTGAGCCTGAAGCCGTGCGCTACTACCCTAATGGTGATGTCGCCGCTCATGTACTTGGTTACACAGGTGAACTAACTGCCGAAGAATTGCCTAAATTGCGCGAAAAAGGTTATCGCCCTGGAGATGTAATTGGTAAATCGGGTGTGGAATATGCCTTTGAAAATATGCTGCGTGGAGAATGGGGAGGACAACAGGTAGAAGTCGATGCTTTTGGCAAAGTATTGCGGATTTTGGGTCAGAAACCACCAAAGGCGGGTAATGCAGTTCGGCTGACTGTTGACTTAGATTTAGAAAAAGCAGTTGAGAAAATTTTAGGTGAACAGCAAGGCGGTATTGTGGCGCTAAATCCTAACAATGGCGAAATACTTGCCATGGTTAGTCACCCTGCTTTTGATCCCAACCTTTTTTCAGGCAAGATTTCCGAAGCAGTATGGAAACGCTTGCAAGAAAAAGACCATCCTTTTGTTAATCGGGTCTTACAGGTCTATCCACCCGCCAGTACTTTTAAAGTTGTGACGATGACAGCGGCACTAGAAAGCAAAAAATTTACAGCAAACGATGTACTTGCAACCTATCCATATCTTGATGTGGGCGGTTTCCAGTTTTGGGATCACAACAAAGCTGGATTTGGCACGATTGGCTTTTATGAAGCGATGGCATATAGCAGCAACACTTTCTTTGGACAAGTTGGGATGCGCGTAGGAGAGCGAACTTTAGCGGAATGGTCACATAAATATGGCTATGGTGAGTATTCGGGAATCGAAATTAAAGAAGAAGAGACTAAAGGTACTGTCCCTGATCCAGAATGGAAACAAAAAGTCGTTGGCGAACCTTGGTATGTTGGCAACACCCTAAACATGTCAATTGGGCAAGGCGACGTACAAGCCAATCTAGTTCAGGTTTCAATGATGACATCAGCTGTGGCAAATGGCGGGTTTAAGATTAGACCGCATTTTTTGCTTGAAGATAGTGAGGCAAAGGAATCAAGACAGTCTTTAAATATGTCAGCAACTACTTTAGAAGCTTTACAAAAGGCTTTAAAGTCAGTATTCGATTTTGGGACGGCTTCCGCTCTAAGTTCGGCAGAAATCTCGATGGCAGGCAAGTCGGGTACGGCTCAAGACCCGCCGCGGGCTAACCATGCATGGTTTACAGTCTATGCACCTGCCGAGAAACCTGAAATTGTAGTAACAGTGTTTGCCGAAAATGCGGGTGGTGGTGGTGGTAGTGCGATCGCTGCGCCTTTAGCGGTTCAAACCATTGAGGCTTATATGCAAATCAAAAATAAGCCCAATTCCCCCATTAATCCACCAGTTCCTGCCGCAGTGCAGAACTAAAGCCCAAAAAAGTGCGCGGCGACTCTCTGCGCACTTTTTTGGGTTTATGTCCTCATCAGAATGGCAACAGCCATACAAAAAGATTTATGAAATCCGCCTTAAAGTTATGGCATTGATGGTCAATCTGTGGTATCACTTACCAGTATTATTTTTTTGATTTTCTCTGAGATGACTTGAGACGACTTTAAAATACTGTAATTTAGCATTTTGATTTGGCTACGATAAGCGCGCGTGAATAATAGATTGAATAAGGTCGGCATATGATGCAAAATACAAATAGTCAACATTCAGATAACACAGACCAGTTTTATATAACTCAAGACGTTGATGCTTATACAGACAACGTTGATCACTTGATGGATGACTTGTTTGGGGAGGTCGAAAATACATTGCATGTTGATTATGCAAAACAGCGATCGCGCAATCAAAGAAATGGACAAACTAGAAAACCTTTAGCCCCTTATGCTTCGGTAAATTCATCAAGCTCAGATATAGTAGCCCTTTCTAGGATCGAGCCATCTGAGAGAGATATATCAACCTCCAAAGATACCGTCAGCATTACTAAACTAAATGTTGCCGATATTGCGTTACCACCGATATCAAAGCAAGATGTTCTCTGGATACAACCCTACATAATGCGGAATCCAGAGCCGTCAAGCTACATCCCGCCAGTAGAGCCTTTACTCCCAAAACATAGTTTGTTAGATCGCATCTTGTTGGTTGCGGCTTGTAGTTCTGCTCTAGTAGCGGCGGTGATGTGGACTGTTAATCATGGCATTTGGATCGGTCGTCAATCGACTGTGAGCGCTCAAGTAAATCCTAAAAATATTGCCGAGAATAAAACCTTTAGTGAAGAAATTAGGCGGATGTTAGCGGAAGTAGTCGATAAAAATCGCGCGATCGCCACTAATCCCAACAGCACAATTCCTGTTGGTAGCAATATACCGATGATGGCAGCGCCTCTAATGAGTATGGGTATGCAGCAACCAATGTATGTGCCTGTATATCAGCCGCCCAATCTTAATGGAGTCAATCTTCCTTCTCCCTTAGCTCTGCCCCCTGCCACAGCTAATAGTGCGATCGATGTTACTAATTCTAATTCGACTCCCATTAACCGTCCAAATTTAGGATCTACTCAGGTTGCAGTTGCTGCGCCTGTGCCATCATATACGCTGATCGGTGTCCTCGATTTAGGAGATCGCTCAACCGCAATGTTTGACATCAATGGCTCCGTCCAATCAATTGGACTAGGGCGAGCGATCGGTAATGCAGGCTGGATATTGTCTCGCGTTAGCCAGCAAGAGATAATCCTCAAACGTGGCAAAGAAACCAAAACAGTATTTGTTGGGCAAAAGTTCTAACTGAAAAACCGAAAACGATTGTGTCGCCTTTCCTGCGACACAATCATTAATTAAGGAGAAAATATGGGGCTTTTAGAGGATATATCTCGCTTTTTAGAAACAAGATTAGAGGAATTTATTCGTAATAACCCTCAAATTGAACTGCAAATCCTTGAAGATAAGCTGCGTCAACAACAACAAGAAATCGCTAAGTTAATCGTTAATTCCAAACAAGAAGAAAAAATCCTCCAAGATCGTATCCTCGAAATTGCTGAAGAGATTCGGATATGGCATGATCGCAC
>JAYTWB010000021.1:0-3354 GCA_043743655.1 Cyanobacteriota bacterium
GGGGTTAATTTGTTATCAACTTGAACGTCATACCGAGGCAAGGATCGATCTAGAAAACTATTTGCAGCGTATTCCCTATGCCGAAGATGGTCAGACAATTCGGCAATTGATTGCCGAAATGAAGCTTCAAGCTTAGTACAGCGCTTTGCGCTTATTAAAAACATGGATCATCTATGGACATATATATGAATAGGTTATAGACTCTGACAGTGTAAAGTTTGGGTATACTCTTACGATTCGAGAGATAGCCAATATTGAACTAACAAGTATGTCTTTTCTTTAATGTTTTCTATCCTATCTCCTAAGTAATCATGAAAAAGTCTGCCATATCCACAAAAAAAATAAACTTACTATATGTATTAGCTCTAATTGCAGGCAATACATTAGCCGTTAGCTCTGTCTCCGCGATCGCCTTAGTTAATCCCAGCTTTGAGTCTGATAGCGTAACTACTTTGCCCGTTATTGCAGGTGGTTCAACTGGAAATGAGCAATCAGCACCAGCACCTAGGGCAGCTCCAGGATTTGTAATTACAAATGAAAGCAACATAACAGGCTGGAGAACAACGGCAACAGACAACGGCATAGAACTGTGGCAAAGTGGCTTTCTGGGAGTAACTGCTGCCCCGAATAACGGTGGTCAATTTGCCGAAGTCAATGGGAGAGAAGATTCCAGCCTTTTCCAAAATTTAACAATTGCTGCCTCAGGTAGTGCAACTCCACTCTATTTCAATTTCTGGCATCGAGCTAGAGAGAATAGTGGTGTTCAGACTAATGTAGTTAGATTAATAATTACCGACGTTAATGCTGGTCTAGAGCTTTTTAACGCGACTTTTGCAACTCAGCTAGACCCTAATGATATTAATGCAACCAACAATGGTTGGGCAAACTACAGGTCAGATTCCTTCGCAAGCTTTTCAGCCGCCGCTGGAGTCTCGCGGGATATTCGTTTTGAGTTTGACGCTATAGAAGGTACTTTTGTAGCAGATAGATATCAAACAACAGGAGCAACACCTACAAGCGCTTCTAATTTTTCCGTAACTACGACCAACGCCAATGCTCAGACTGGCAATTTCCTTGACAATGCTAACTTTTCTGATGACCCCGCAACTGCTGTGCCATTTGATTTTTCGCCCAATTTGGCTATAGGCGCGCTTGGCGGTCTGTATTTAGGTAGCAGAGTCCTTAAGTCATTGAAGAAAAAGAAAGACATTAACTAATTGAATGAGACTTTAAGTAGTACAGATAAATCTTTAAAAGCGCCGCGAAGCGGCGCTTTTAAAGATTTATCTGGTTTTTTGATAAGCGCAAAGCGCTGTAAGCACTATAAATACATCGATCGCTTGCTGTGGTTACAAATATATGAGTTACTCCGACTAAATTTGTCCATGTCCAGAGTTTTGTGCCATCTCCATAAGTTTTGATCGCTTTGGCATATCGAAAATTTTGATTATTGGTCTCAGTCAGGTTAAGCGATCGCAGCTTAGCGATTAATCGCGAGGCTAGATCAGTTGGGATCGGTGCGATCGCTGGATATTCCCAAAACTGACAAATCGCTGCCACAACTTGAGGATGACTTTTGAGCGTGGCATGGCGGATGTCATCTAGACAAATAAAACTTGCTTGAGCAAACTGCGAACAGCCGAGGGGAACAGTGCCATCGGTATTATTACCAATATTCCCGACAATGGAAGCAGTGGGAACTTGTGCCGCGATCGCCTCGGCAATCGGGCGGCGATTTTTGCCGAGGTCGCGAGCGATCAGCGGGAACCAACCAAATGGATCGAACAACCTAGCCAAATCTGAGCCGCCGACAGGCGATCCGAGCAGGATTAGGCTATGTACTTTTGGTAGCCATTCAGGATGACGATTTAATACTTCTAGCCAGATTAGTCCGCCCATCGAATGCCCCACAATTCGCAAGGGTAAATCAGGATATCTGGCGATCGCTTCGATGGCGATATTCTCAACTTTTGTCACTAATGGCGCGATCGCTAGCCAAGTATTGATCAAGCCTAAGTCGGGCGTATAGATCGGGTTGCTAGATTTAGTTAGCGATCGGGCTAAGTAACCCATATCTCGGCTGATATCCGCCCAACCATGCTGGGCAAACAATATAAAATTTGGTTCTGGTAGCTGATTAGACATGATCTTATTTTATCGCCTAATCCTTACCCCTCGATACATTACCGCACTTCCAGAATCAGATTTTAGATCGGACTTAGACCTTACATTAATTTTATTAATATCCGCAATAGTCACTGACTCTTGCTCTGAGACTTGGGTAGATATCGCACCTAGCCCTTGAGCAATTTTTTCTAATGGCTGGGAAATCAATGAGCAACCAATTAAGGCAGTTACTCTCGCGACTTCTGCCATCAGATTTTCTCGTGATAGGCGAGGCAGCACATCGGCTGCGCCACGTCTCAACGCCCAACTATGTTCAATATCTTTGATCCTTTCTTGTCTGGGGTTAAATAGCACAACTTTGATCGGCGCTTGTTGTTTATTTACCCATTGGCAAACCGATGATGACTGTAATGTTTCCGATCTTGAACTTTTAAGAGCCATATCCATCAGTAACAAGTTAGGTAATTTTTGGCGATCGCAGTTTCCTAAATACTGAACTAAGTCAAATGGAGTGTTTTCCCAAACTACATCCAGTAGCTGAGTTGCCAAAGCTGTTTGCCACAATTGCCCTTGCTCTTGGTCGATGTGCATCATTAAAACAGCTTTCTTTTGCTCAGCCATATGCTTTATTTTATTTGCCCATCAAGATGAGGATTAATAGAGTTTGGATTTTAATTAGTGAGATTAATTTAGCCCATGTAGCCAGCTCATTTTGTACTGTAGTTGACCATAAAGGTATTGACACTCCCCGCACGCACTGAAGTGACGGGGATTCCTGATTCAGCGAGACAACTTACCAGATAGACTTTCATCTACTTGGCAGAGGTCGAACTCTCCACAGGCGTAGAAATTCCCGTATGCCCTACGGTATTTTTTAAACCAATAGCCAAGATATTCAGAGCCGCATTGTGATCACGATCCAATACAGTGCCACAATGACCGCATTGATGCGTTCTAGTACTCAATGTCTTCTTAACCAATGTTCCGCAGTTTGAGCAATTCTGGCTTGTATAGTGAGGCGGCACTGCAACCGTGACCTTACCAAAACATATACCAAAATATTCAACCCAATCCCGAAACATTGACCAGCTCGCATCACTGATTGACTTGGCTAGTTTGTGATTCTTGACCATATTCCGCACTTGCAAATCTTCATAGGCAATCAGGTCATTAGACCGAACTACGCACCTTGCCGTCTTTACCGCAAAGTCTTTACGCTGCCTACTG
>JAYTWB010000022.1:0-4666 GCA_043743655.1 Cyanobacteriota bacterium
TCAAGCCATCCACCTCAACCGTAATTGGTTCGGGTACTGAAAAACGCTTCAAGATTTTGGTGTCTGGTTCCAAGTTTGACACGCGTCGCCGTGTCAGCACCACCGAGTACATAGTCTCCGCAAGCAAGATGACTCCCCAAATCCAACGCATTAATCGTACTTCTGGCAAAATCGTTAGCATTACTGAGGTAGCTTAACTACTATTATTAGTAACAAGGGACGAAAGTTCCTTGTTACTAATAATTTAAAATGCGATTTGAAATGCGATCAGCAAACTGCGATCGCTAGGATATGTATGAAAAATTTAACAAACAATTTAAATATTGATTTTACAAACCACCAAATACTAATTGAGTTTACATGCGGTCAGTATTCAGAAATGATCCGAGTGGGAACTACGCATAGGGTCACTGTTCCCTATAGTTGCTTTTCTAAAAGGCTGCAAATCATCCATCGTAATGGTGGCAAAATTACGAATGTGTCTATTCCACAGCTTCAGCTTGAGATGTTGGATACTAATCTTGAAGAGATTATACCGATCGCCGAAACTACACAACTTCAGACCACAGAGGCTACTGATCCATCTGTAGAAATTTCTGGAGAAGTGGAGCATATTCTTGAAGAGGTATCGGAAATCGTTGCTACACCTCCAGAGACCGCGCCAGATCAAAAGTTTGATCCTGTTGTTGAAATCATTGAAACGATTGTAAGCGAACCTATAGTTGAAGATGTCATTGAAGCAGATGATGTTATTGAGCCAATTGTGGAGCCACCTATAGAATCGTCTGCTGAATCAGTTCCCACATCGACTAAGTCGAAAAAGGCAAAAACTTCAACTAAATCAGGACATGGTTTTAATAAGCCAAAAGATAACACTCGCTCCACTCGGAAGCCAAAAAGTTAATGGATATTAGGGAGTTTGTCGAACAATCAATCGGACATTGGCGATCGCAACGCAGCGCTCATCATCTTGCTTTTGGTCACTTTGAAGCTGTTCAGTCTGAGATAGATATTACTTCTCTCTCAATAGAGGCTCCCGAGGTGATAGAACTCTGTCAAACCTATAACATCGATCCCCAAACCGCAGTCTCACCATTTCGCATGTCTTGGGAAGGTCAATCTGACTGGGAAGATAGCGAAGCCGTCAAGGGAAGTTGTGTTTTGATTCCTGTTCCCGATCTCGAACAACCCAATCGGGGCAAGCTCTTGCGTGAACGTGGCTATGCTGAAGAAATGGCGGCTGTCGGTGAATATTATTTCACTGAAGATGGCACATTTGTGCTGACCACATCTTACGATCGCGCGGCGGCGGAAGAAAAAATTTGGTTTGTTAATCCTAATGTCCGATGTCGAGTATCACTGATCAAAACCAGCGCTGGCACGGGCGTTGTCAATGCTTCTTTTTCATCAGAGATTCGCCAAACATCTAAAAGTTAACATCAGCAACGCTTATTTAAAAATCGGATAGTTCTAAAGGATATTAATGTCGCGTGCGAGGCGCGAGACATTAATATTCAAAAATATCCAAAAAACAATCGAAAGATTAATAATAAACATAATGATGCATAAATCTGAAGCTATATCAAATGATCTGCTCACTCTTGCTCATTGGATGGCGGGAGACTTTAGCAACTATCAGCAAGCATCGACTAGCCCCAAAGATTATGCCCACATTCATGTTTTCTTTCGCCCCTTACCATTTGAGTTCTTTTCGGGAATTGGACTCTATTCGGAACAGGTCTATGACTACGATCTCTGGACACCTTATCGACAAGGCGTTCATCGCTTAGTCAATCGCGGCGATGATGTTTATATCGAAAACTTCAGCCTCAAAAATGCGATGTTTTTTGCTGGCTCAGGGCGTGATTTGAACATTCTCAAAACCATCACCCCAGACGTGATCGCACGGCGCTACGACTGCTCAATGGTATTTAAACGCGATCAAGATCGCTTTATTGGCGGCGTAGAAGGCGATCGCTGTTTGATCGAAAAAAATGGCTGTCAAACCTATCTTGATAGCTATGTCGAAATCACTGAGACAACTTGGCTGAGTCTCGACAAAGGACTAGATGTTAATACCCACAAGCAAGTTTGGGGTTCGACAACTGGTCCATTAAGGTTTGAAAAACGGGAGAGCTTTGCCCATGAAGTCCCAACTATCTTATAAGTTACCTTCAATCCATTTAGAGTCAGATGAAGCCAAAATGCTGCCACCAGAAGCGCAGAAAAAAATGCAATGCTGGATTCGCAGCCGCCACTTGATCTGTTCAGGTAACTTTTTTATATATGAAAGTGTGGATTACAGCGCCGTTGAGCGTTTCTCAGAATGCGTGACTGCACTGGGTGGAACCGTGATTAGTGTCGATCCTGTCGATAAAATCTGGATGGGCGATCATCGCCAAGTGATTCTCTATCGCTCCAAAGCAAGTTTGCATACTCCACACCATCAACTGAAGCAATATTGGATTAAATACGGTAATTTTCGTACCCGTTTTGATGAGCAAGTTTAAAATAAAACCAGAACATGGGTCGGACTCTACGCACGCGACTCACGCTTCTAGGTTTTAAGTTTAGCGAAATTACTGAAGCCTGTCGCAACTTTTTAAGATAAATTGCATTCTTAGTAACTAATCTGTTAGCAGTTTAGGCTCATGGTGCGCGCCGCACATCATAAGCTTTGGATATATACTTTTTTGGAGGCGATCGCATTATGTCTTTATCTCAAAAAATCTTTGTAGCATCAGCTTGTTCTTGTTTAGTTGCCAGTTTTGCGCTCACACCTTTTGCCCAAGCTCAGTCTCGGAGAGTAAGATATGTGCCACCTAGCAATCTTGATGCGCCCAGAGTCTCAGTACCCGGAATTAGTCGCAGCACAGGTTGTGTCGAATTTATTTGTTTAATTGCTTTAGTTCCCGATCTCCAAGTAGCAATTTCGCCAGTACCCCAAACTATTTCTGAACGTCCAACGATTTATTTCCTCAGCCCTAAAGTCGATAGTAAAGCATCTTTTTCCCTTTTTGAAGACAATGATTCATCAACATCAAAACGTATTTATCAGAAAAAATTCCCTCTCAAAAATGAGGCTGGTGTGATTGCGTTTAAGTTGCCTGATGATGCTCCAACCCTAGAAATTGGGAAAACCTATAAATTTAGATTTGATGTTAATGACAGTCCAGATTCTTCTAAGATTGTGTATGGTTATATTCGACGGGTCTCACCGAGTCAAAAATTGGTTGACCAACTCAACAAAATCTCAAAACCTATTGATCGCGCTGTATTATTTGCTCAAGAAAGTATTTGGTTTGAGGCTGTGCAGGCTTTAGCTGAAGCTCAACTGACTGTACCGAAAAATACCGAAGTTATTGAGGAATGGACTTCTTTATTGAAGTCAACCAATCTTAACAATGTTCTCCGATATTCTTTTGTCACTCAAAAATAATGCTTAGTTAGAACACAAAACCAGAAGACGAGTTGCGGCGCAAAGCGCCGCAACTTGCTTCTTGGCTTTTAGTTTTGGGTTTTAATTTATAGCTATAGTTATCGACTGTGATGTGCGATTTGAATCGTTATCCATCACAATTAAGGGAAAAATGTGATGGGAATTAGAACACAGTTAAGAAATATAAAAATAAAAAATATAAAAAATATTTTGTGGAAATGGCGTGGAATTGCGATCGCTGCGCCCACAATTTCCATAGTTGTGATCGGTCTACGGCTAATAGGAGCGCTAGAGTCTGTCGAGTTAGCCATGTTCGATCAGTTTGTGCGCTGGCGATCGCCAGAACCAGTCGATAATCGGATTGTGATTATTGGCATCGATGAAGCGGATGTGCGGCAATATTCTTGGCCGCTAGATGATGCTTTACTGACCAAATTACTAAATAAAGTAAAACAACAAAAACCGAGGGCGATCGGATTAGACCTAGCTCGTGATAAACCAATCGGTGTTGGCTATTCACAATTGGAAAAACTGTTTAAAACCACTCCTAATTTGATTGGTGCAACCAAAAAAGCTGATCTCGTTGATTCAAATTTTGCGGTATCCAGTTCCGATATTAGCCCACCACCTGCTCTTCCTCCTGATCAAATTGGTGCGGTCAATCTTCCCATTGATGCTGACGGACGCATTCGCCGAGGATTACTAGCTCTGCGATTACCTAATGGAGAAGTTTCGACCAGTTTTGGGTTGCAGCTAGCAATGCTCTATCTAGACGGCGAAAAAATAGTTCCCTTTGAGCAAGCTCTAAATCCTCCAAAACTCCATGAAAATGATGGTGGTTATAACCGAGCTGATGTCGGTGGACATCAATTTATGATTAATTATCGCCAATCGCGCAAGGGCTTCCAGATTGTGCGAATGGCGGATGTGATGACAGGTAAAATTGCGCCAGATTTACTGCGCGATCGCGTAGTGATGATTGGCACAACGGCGGTAAGTCTGAGAGATTGGTTTTTCACGCCACTCGACAGTGGGCTTGGCAGTACACGTATTTTTACATCTGGAATTGAAGTTCAAGCGCAGATTGTCAGCCATATAATCAGCGGCGCTCTCGATGGCAGGGCTGGTATCCAGTTTTGGGAAAAACATTGGGAATGTTTGTGGATTTTTGGGTGGTCTTTAGCTGGCTCGACTTTAATTTGGCAATGGCGTAATGTCAACACCAAA
>JAYTWB010000023.1:0-1838 GCA_043743655.1 Cyanobacteriota bacterium
GGAAATATCTCGGTGAAACTAATGGCAGTTACTTTGCGGGTAAGTATGTCCGCAAGCGTCCTGAGTCAGAGTCGGATCGCCTAGAGCGCCGCGATCGCAATTTAAAAATGCGGATTGCTCAACAAAAAGCTCAACGCGAAAGGTTAATTAAGTTGCCTGATGCGGTTCAACGCGATCGCCTTTATCAAAACTATTTACAAAAGCTTGATTTAGACAGTTTAGATAAAGCTGATTTAATAAATCGTGGCTTGTCTGATACCGAAATCACGAATCTAGGGGCTAAATCAACTGATTCTGGCTATATTCTGCCAATTAAGAATCCTGACGGCAAAATTCTTGGTTTTCAAATTCGTTTACGCGATGCTGTTTCTGGTCGCTATCGCTGGCATAAGCCTTTTAGGATCTCGGCACAACAGCAAAATGGTGAGTTGCCTCTAGCTTTTCATGGTGATATTCAAGTTGATTGTCAGCGTGTTGTCTTGGTTGAAGGAACTGGTGTTAAACCCTATCTTGCTGCTAAGTTGCGTAGTTGTGTAGCGATCGGGGCTTCTGGAGGGCAATTTGTATCGAGTAAAGAAACTTTGCAAAATTACCTTGATACGATTGGGGCAAAGCCAGAATTAACCAGACTGGAATACGCGATCGATGCGGGTGACATTGCTAATCCATCTGTAATGCGCCGCCATGAGAAAAATCTCCATTTCTTGACTGAGCTAGATTTTACGATTGATATTCTTTGGTGGGGTCAGGTTGCTAAGACTGATGACGATATTGATGAGTTAGCTAGTGGGGCAAATATTCAACTTTTAACAGTTGAGCAGTTTTTCCAAATTGCGAACTATCAGCCCAAGCCTAAGTTTTCGCCGCTCCAATGGTTGAAAGATAAGCTTTTCCCAAAAGCTCAAGCTAAGGGTTTTACAAATAAATCTGACAAACCAAAGCGATCGCCTCAACCCACTTTACCTAAATTTGTATATGAGGCTGGGGCAAGGATGGAAGCTTGGCGAGATTCATTATTAACTCACAAACATCTCCTTGATGCTTCGGCGACGGGTACTGGCAAAAGTTATGATGCGGGGCGGTTGCGTCCTGAAATGTTTTATGGTGTTGAACGGATCATCTATATATCTAATGATTCTCGCAATGTCACGACTTCCACTTTGCAGGATTGGGAAATTTTGCCTGCCCGTCACAATGGTTTGACTCATAAATCTGGTAAGTTGCGCCGTGCTAAGTCTGGGGAGTCTGTGGATACTAAAGCGAATTGCTCTCGTACTGGGACGATTTCCGCCTTGCGCGATAAGGCAATTTCCGATACTAGGGTCATTTGTGAGACTTGTCCTTTGCTCAATGCTTGTCGCAATTCTAGCGGTGATGGCTTTGGGTTTAGACATCAACGGGCGATCGCTTTTAATTCTAAAATCTTGCGATCGCATCCTGCAAGTTTGCCTAGTCCTGATGAGTTTGACTATTCCAAAACTTTACTGATCTGGGAGGAGGTTTCAGAAAGTTTAACAACGATGCGTCAAATTTCAGTTGGTCGTGAGGATGTGGATCGGGCGATCGCCCTTTTGTCTCGTTCTCAGCTTGACCATAAGCAGCAAATTATTGATGTGCTAAATAAGTTGCATGGGTTATTGGCTGATAAGTCCTATCATGGTCTGGATTTTCATCAAATCAAGGCGACTATTTCTGAAATTATTGATACGGCTTTGTTGGCGGATTTGCTAAAGCCCGATCTATCGATTCTCGATACAGTTGATGGGATTGCAGATTCTGAGTTTGAGAATGCTAAGGGCAAGGATAAGCGCGAGTTGGCTAAGTTTCATGCTTTGCTA
>JAYTWB010000024.1:0-17045 GCA_043743655.1 Cyanobacteriota bacterium
GGATCGGGACGACTTGCCCAATCGCTACGCGAAACAATTAGTTGCAAGATGATTGCTGCTTGATCTTGATTTTGAGCGGTTACTTTAACTGATACGGCGGAGACGAGGACTTCGCGGTCAAATGTACGTTGAGCTGCCGATCGCGCTAATGTCTCCGCTTTACGCACCATCACTATAAACCCCTCATCCTGATTGGCGAGTAGCCTGATATCGACCTCACGACGTTCCGCGATCGCACTACTGACTATCGCTAGAGTTGATACTAAAGTTAATAAAGGTGCGATCGCGGCAACAAGTAAGTAGTTGGATAATTTACTGGGAAGTTTACATAATTGTTTAGTAACAAGTTTCATAGTTATCTTTACCAAAAAGTCATAAAAGATTTGCAGAAAAACTTATAGAAAAGTGGTTAGGATATTAGCAAAAAATTAAGAAAGATGTGTGCTATTGTCTGCTAACGAATTTGGCTTTAGAGTTTAGCGTATTTATGTGCTAATTTTGGCAAGCTTAGAATTTATTTGCGAATTTATTTGTCGTCATGGAGGTCTTCTAGGGGGCTATGTCAAAAGTTCTGATTAGTAGTTTGATCGATGAAATCAACTTATTGCTTAGCCGCCCAGTTAGATCGGCATCTAGAAAAGCATCTCCAGATATGATGTACCAAAGAGATCAGCTAAAGCAGTTGCGATCGCATCTAGAAAGCCTGACTGACGACTCACATTTGGGCAACTTAGACAAACAATATCAGGCTTTAGTAAATCGCTTACAAGGACAAAATAACGAACAGCCTTATAAAATTGAACCTGATAAAATCGAACCTGACTTGAGCATGGAGACTAGCACAATGACGAATGGCACACCTGAATCCAATTCTACATTTGTTAACGATCGCATGATTGCCGCGCTCCAACAGGCAATCCAACAAACATTGCAACAAGTTGTTAAGGAGTCAGTGCAGCTATCCGTCCAACAAGTGGTTAGTCAGACGCTGGCGGTAGAGAGAGCGCTGATGGTGGGAGAGATATCCGCGAACTTAAATAAAATTGTTGAGACTCAACAGCGATCGCAAGTAAGTCAAGAATTAATCACCTTAAATCAACAAAAACAAAAGTTAAATGCCGAAATATCGCAGTTAGAATCTGATCGGGTGACTTGGATGAGACAATTTCAAGAATTCCAAACAGCCCAACAAGAATCGAACGATCGAGCAGCAGTTGTTGCCAATCCAGTTGCATCAGCACATGATCAAGAGTTGGTGACTAAAGTACAGGAGCAAACTGATCGCTTTTTATTGAATTTAGATCAGATGTTTAGTTCCACATTTCGATCACTAGAGCAGGATATTCAGGGCTATCAGGCTTCACTCGCCACTAAGCTTGGTCATATGGAAAGCCTTGAGCAAAAGGGAGAGGCTTTAATCAGCGCATTAGTTGATCGGATTGGTCAACAGACTGATTCGATCGATCAACAGCCTGAAAATACACTTGAGAATGCATCCGAGAATGCGGTGGTGGCACCTCAATTGGCAGTAGTTAATGTATTGCCCGAATTACCCGCTGATATTCCATCTCGATATCTAGACATTGTTGCAGAGCCTGCCGATGAAAATCTTATTAATTCTCTATTAGCGGGTAATGAGTTTGGTGAAGCGATCGCTCCACCCATGAGTGAGCTTAATGAGCCAATCCCTAAAGCTGAAGCAGATGTAGATGATGGGGATAACTTAGATGAAGCTGATGAAGCTATTGCCCCTGAAATTGTCCCTTTAGCTGAACTTGAGAACATATCTGAGCTTGAGAACATATTGGGTGCATCCCCTGACACATTGTTTGAGGATCATCAAAGCGCTCTACTGGCGGGGGAACTCAACCCTGATTTTGATTTAGAAGCAGTAACCCAAATAGTTGAGAGCTTTGATATAGAAAGTAATCAGTCAGAGAGAAGCAGTGCAGAAAACGAGGTTGATTTACAGCCACTGACCTTTCCTGTGGAAATAGAAATAGTCAACGAGATTGAACAAATAGAGCCTAGAGAATCTGGGCAAGCAAATGATGATCCTGAACTTCTGCAATGGCTGGATGAGAGCAGCAATCGCCCTAGTATCAATTTTGTGGATATCTCACCCGATGAAGAGTTGATGTCATGGCTAGGTAATGAGGCGATCGACATGGCGAAATTGCCTACTCAATCAGACCCTCAAACGCCAATGACTACCAGTTTGATATCTGAGCTAGCAGTTTTTGATCCTCCTCCAGCTATCTCATCGCCAGCAATAAATCTAGATACAATTAATCAGGAGAGTAGAGAAAATCAAATTGATCAGTTATTCCATGATTCTATTAGTGATCAAGCCGATGACTCTGAAGAATCATTAATTTTGCTCACTAATCCAACTCAGGACAATTCTGACTTTCTAGAATGGGAAGATTCGTTAGTAAATGAACTTAGTTCCGATCTAAAACTTCTTGATAGCGGGATGGGTGCGAATCCATCGATCGCGGCTGATCTCGATCAGTTTATTCGCAATACTCCTTATGCATTGACTAATTGGGAAACTGAAGAGTCGCAAGCCTATCCGACTATCATTGAGGTTTCTGCTAACGAGTCAAATAGCGATCGCACTCAAGCATCAATTGAATATGCAGAAGTTCCAGTGATTATTGAAGATGCAAATAGTTTATTTATTGATCAATTTGCTGATTCATTTGTGGATGCTCAAGACAGTCAGACAAATCAAGCAAATGAACATTCAGAAATTGTAGTCGATGTTGCTGATTTGCAGACCTATCCTTTTGCTGCACAATCTAGTGATATCCCCGAGATATTTGATAATCCTGACTCACTTTTTGATTTGAGTGAAGATGATGTGCAACCAAAAGAGTTGACAAATACTTTGGTAACTCCTGTTGATGACATGGATGCTATTTTTGCGGAAGTAATTGCTGACAATGCCGCTAGATACTCGCAATCAACTCCTTTTGCGGCTAGCGATGAGCTAGATCAATTGTTTTTGCGATCGCCTGAACTAATAAGCAAAATAGCAGAGAACAAAACAGCAGAGAACAAAACCCCAGAATTTGATACGCTCATGCAGGGTTTGATACAAGACAACGGGATTGATGTTGGTGCAGAGACAATGAAAGAATCCATTCCTATGCATCAACCAATTGCAGCTATAGAAGAAGAATTAGATACAATTTTGCAAGGTTTTGCTCCAGAAAATGACTGGAGTATCGCCCTAGAGCAACTTGAATCAGAAATAGCCCAACCGATGATGCAGTCTAAAGCTGTAGAGTTATCGGCCGATGAATTTTTTGCTTCTTTAGAATATGACAAGCTAAGTGCTTTTGCGGATATAGGGGCTGATATTAGGGCAGATACTGGAGATAAGTCTGTACTCAAAGCGATCGCTAGTTTAGTTGATCTAGAAAATAATCCAGAGGAAGAAGAAGATTCTTTGCTCAATGAGTTTGCGGATGCTCAAACTGAGGTAATAGATAATGATTGGGATAATCTCTTAAATGATTTGAACTCGTTTAATTTTAACGAACCATTACTCAACGATCATCGTCAGCAACTTGGTTTATCATCTACTGCACCAATTATTGATACGAGCGAAAATGTCTTTGACATCGACTCATTAGTAATCGAGTCACGCAGTACAGCTTTAATTGCGCCACCACCTGAAAAGGAAGTCTATAGCCTTGATGACACTTGGATATTAGGTGTGGACTTTGGCAGTACTGCCATCAGAGCCAGCTTGGTTAACACAAATACAGGTCGAGTTTATCCTCTTTACCTTGATGATGCCGATGAGATGCCATGCAAGTTAGTTTGGACAGCTGATCACAGCCTTGATGATCCGATGACAGCAGATATTCGGGTTCTCACGAAAAAAGTGCAAAGCTCTGGACTTGAAAATGGTGAAATAGCGATCGCGCATTTTAAACAATTTCTTAAAATTGGCTTACCCTATCGTGGTGTGAGTGCTTGGCAGCCAATCTTGCAATGGTCTGACCATTATCAAACCAGTCTGCGTTGGCTAATTGCCGCTCTCAAAAATCTCCTCGAACAAATCCAAACTCGTGCTAATCATCCCCAACTTCCTGATCTCGGTTTGATTTTATTAAAACTCAGTGGTGTCGTCTTTGGTTATCCTTCTAATTGGTCAGATACTTACATACTCAATGTCCGCGAAGCAATTCTCAAGGCAGGATTGGTCAGTCAAGCAGAACAGGTGATGGCAGTCGAACAGGCGATCGCTCCAGTTTTAGCTTTGATCCATGATCAGAAAATACCTCAAGAAATCACACTTTTAATTGATGCAGGAGCGATTACAACTAGCCTCTGTTTAGTAAAAGGAATTAGTGACCCTAATGCCATAGATCGCGCCAAGTTGCACACTCAGAGTTTTGACTATGCAGGGCTGAGTATTAGTCAGGATATGATCGTGCAGTTGTTCTATCCGCATTGGCAAATGATCACTAATCCACATCGTCATCTCTGCCAGTTTGATCATCTTAGTCTGCCAGAGGTGGCAACTTCTGCACCAGCACAACGCATTTTACTTCAACAATATTTATTGAGTTCAGAGATTGGTCAACAGATGCTCGAACTTAGCGATCGCCTGAAAGTTAAGTTTAGTAGAGATGTGAGCATCGACACTTGGAACGAAGAATTAATGGGACAGCCAATTGTGATCTGGCGGCGCGAATTAGAAAACTTGATTTTGCAACCATTTATCCAGCGCCTCAACCGCGAACTCAATGCAATTATCAGCAATGCGGGTATTCTCGGCGAAGATGTGCGTCAAGTTTTGCTACTCGGCAACACCATGCATATTCCATTACTGTCACGTTGGCTCGCCCAAAAACTTCCCAATGCGAGTATTGATCCCTTAGCAACTTCGATTGTGGCAACTGGTTTAGCGGTTGCACCACTCTATCCCAATTTGCAAGATGTGGCGCGTCAGCAATATTCTGATTATTTCCTTCTACAAGAGATTTGTCGGCTGAACCTGACCCAATCAGTTAATCCAATTCAACTACTTCAGCAATTACAGATGCGCGGTATTAATATCAAAGCTTGTCGCGATCACATCTTGACGATCTTACAAGGTGACTTGCCCGATGGCTTATTTCCATGGCAAGAGCCTGAACAAGCAATAATTTTAGAAGACCCAACTCTCAGTAGTGAGTTATTCACAAGTCGATTATTTGAGCTAGAAACTGATGGGACATATCAGCCAAATGTGACCAAATTCCAGCAATTGCGAGTTTATTTACAAGCAATTCTTGGTAACATGAGCCAAACTTTGAATGAGCCTCTAGTTTTTCCTGAAATTATTAAAACTTAGAAAGTATGAGGCAGCTCTCCGCGCTGCCTCATACTTTCTAAGTTTTATATGGCGAGTAAACACGTTAAAATACGATCGCTGCTGTGATTTTGAAATAGTTGAATAGCTTATGCTGGCGAAACGAATTTTGCCTTGTCTAGATGTAAAGGCAGGACGGGTTGTCAAAGGAATTAACTTTGTCGATCTTAAAGATGCTGGTGATCCAGTCGAGCTTGCTCAGGCTTATAACCTTGCAGGAGCCGATGAACTGGTATTTTTAGACATCACCGCCACGCACGAAGATCGCAACACCATTTTAGATGTAGTTTATCGCACCGCCGAACAGGTGTTCATTCCGCTCACAGTTGGCGGCGGCGTTCGCAATCTCGATAATATTCGTGAACTTTTGCGAGCAGGTGCGGATAAAGTAAGCATCAACTCAGCCGCAGTAAGTGACCCTGACTTGATTAATCGCAGTAGCGATCGCTTTGGCAATCAATGCATTGTGGTCGCGATCGATGCCAGACAGCGCAACGATCCTCAAAATCTAGGCTGGGATGTATATGTGCGGGGCGGACGAGAGAATACAGGAATTGACGCGCTCTGGTGGGCGCAAGAAGTCGTCAAACGTGGCGCGGGTGAAATATTGCTGACCAGTATGGATGCTGATGGCACTAAGGCAGGCTATGACCTCGCACTCACGCGTCAAGTTGCTGACTTAGTAGAAGTTCCTGTAATTGCTTCGGGCGGAGCGGGTAATTGTGAACATATCCGCCAAGCTGTGACTGAAGGTCGCGCTGAAGCGGCTCTGCTTGCTTCTCTTTTGCATTACGGAGAGTTAACGATCGCGGAAATTAAAGATTATCTCCACAATAATCAAATTCCTGTACGGTTCTAATCTTCACGGTGGAGCTTGAAAATTAATAAGCGAGTTGCTGATGACAGCTATAAATCCAAAAATTCCCAAAAATTCTTATTTAAGAATGCATCAGTATCGCGATTAAATTGCCAAGTATCAGGAAAGTTAAACCCCTTAGATTGATATTCAGATCGAACTTTGCGTAAAGCAAGCTCCCATGCAATATCAAATAGCTCATCCCACAATCTTCTTAAACTAGGAGAATCTAAAAGTTCAACCTTAATTTCTTGACGTTGTTCATCAATTGTGTTTTCCCATCCATTGAAGCAATAAGGCATATCAACATAAATTCGCTTGAGTAAATGTTCAATTAGAGTTTTGAGACGGCTTCTTATCTCCCTTTTTTGCGATCGCCCCAAATCTTCAATCTCCTCAATTAAATTTTCAAAGTCAACATGATCAAAATCTCTAGCCTTTAGCTTGGCTATAGTTTCTTGAGTCCAGAGTAGATAATCGGATTCATATAAAGATTTTCTTATAACTGTCTGAGTCATCGATTTATAACTCCTCTTAATGCCGCTAATTCTAGCATTGTTGTTTTAGTCAAGAGCGCTTGTAGCTAATCTTCTTCAATGCGACTTGCCCCTTTTTCATAGAGCTTGCAAATACCGCGCCGACTGATTTTGATAAAGTTGCAGAACATCTGAATATCAGGATTATCCGCAAAGTCGGGTGATGACTCTAGAAAAGCGATCGCTTGAGTGCGATTGCGATCAGACTTGTAGAGAACTTCATAGGCGGCAAGAATAGTGCGGCGGCGATCGTGACCAAACCCATTGCGGCGCAAACCTAGTCGATTGAGACCAAATACCATATTTGTATCAACAGCCATGCAATAAGGTGGAACATCCATACCGAGGCGAGTTTGTCCCCGAATCATCGCATAAGCCCCAATCCGCGTGAATTGATGCACCACGGCATCGCCACCCATAAAGGCATGATCATGCACTTCCACATGCCCTGCTAATAGGACATTGTTGACTAAAATCACGCGATCGCCGATCGCACAGTTATGAGCAATATGTGCGCCTGTAAAAAATAAATTATCATTGCCAATCTTAGTCGCCGAGCCTTCTCTAGTGCCACGATTTACGGTCACATACTCGCGTAACACATTGCGATCGCCGATTTCCACAAAACTAATCGCCCCCTTATACGAAGTATCCTGCGGTTCAGAGCCAATGATTGCGCCATAACCAATTTGATTATCATCACCAATCTTAGTATGCCCCGTCACGATCGCCCGCGCCCGAATTTCGCAGCGATCGCCGATTTCCACAAACTGATCCACAATGGCATCGGCTCCGATCAAAGTACCTGCTCCAATCTTTGCGTCAGGATGAACAATGGCGCGAGGATGAATTGTGATATTGGTATTAATATTATTATTTGACATGAAAATAGCGGGCTTAGAATCTTGCAAAAGCGATCAATAGTCTACACCAAAAAATTCTGCATCAATCCAGCCAACTGAGCGCAGTCTCCTTCATTCAAATCCCTAGCCGTGATGATGATAATTGGAATTAAGGGAAGATCGGTTTGCAATCTCAACAAATGCATAAACTCAAATCCATTGATATTCGGCATCATCAGATCAAGCAAAATTAACTGTGGAATATGATCAGTCAAAACCTCTAAAGCTTCACGTCCATCCTGTGCATCCATGACAAGACAATTCTCTTTCTCGAGCATCCGTCTCAGCATGGCGCAAACGTTGACATCATCTTCAATGATTAACACTGATAACTGAGATTGTGGTTCAAATCGATATTTTGCAACTTCGGTAATCAGGCGATCGCGATCAATTGGCTTAAATAAATAATCAAGCGATAGAAGTCCTAAATCCTGTCGTGCGGGTATCGGTAATGATTTTGGACAACTTTGTTGAGCTTTTTGAGTCACCTCCTCGCAATCAATTGGCAAACAAACAGTGAAGGTCGCCCCTTTACCGAACTCACTGCTTACAGTAATATCGCCACCCATCATTTGACAAAGACGATAGCTAATCGCTAGCCCTAAACCAGTACCACCATATTGTCGAGTGGTTGAGCTATCAGCTTGGCTGAATGGTTGAAATAATTTTTGGAGATTTTCAGAGCTAATCCCAATCCCAGTATCACTAATTGCAAAACAGAAATATTCTCCTTGAATAGAAGCTTGTCGATTTACTTTGATTTGGATTTCACCTGATTTTGTGAATTTGCAAGCATTACTTAAAAGATTTAAAAGAACTTGCCGCACACGAGTCATATCTGCCCGAATAGTTCCTAGTTTCGGATCGCAGTCGATTTCAAGACGATTATTGTTTTTGAGCAACAATGGTTGGATTGAGTTACTCGCATCTAATACAAGCATTGGTATATCAAAGTCATCATAATAAATCTCTAATTTACCTGCTTCGATTTTGGTCATATCCAGAATGTCGTTAATTAAATTCAGCAAATGCTTGCCAGATTGATAAATTTTTTGAAGATCTTGACCAAAATCATCTAGACCCAACAAGTCCGCATCTTCTTGCATCATTTCGCTATAACCGATGATCGCATTTAGAGGTGTGCGTAATTCATGACTCATATTGGCGACAAATGTACTTTTAGTGCGACTTGCTTCTAAAGCGCGATCGCGTGCTAAAGCAAGTTCTTCATTCATCAAGCGTAATGCTTCTTCGTCACGTTTGCGTTGCATCAATATCCCTAACTGCATCGCGATCGCCCCAATTAAACCCACCAATTGCTGATCTCGATCATTGGGAGACATTGTAAAAAAAGCCATGATCGCCACGACATTAGTATCAGCACTGACAGGAAGCGCCAACCCCGATCGTAAACCACATTCCATAGCAGGATGTTTACGGATAAAGTGTGATTCGGATTCTAAGAAAATATCCCAAATCCATTCTGGTCGTTGGTGAGTCCAAACCCGCCCTGGAAAACCCATTCCTGCTGGGAAAGAAATTCTTTCGCTATATTTACGAAATTCTTCTAATCCTGCAATACTGCTATACCATGCAGGGCTACATACCAAAACTCGCCGATCATCAGATGGTATCCATGCTTCGCCATAATCCCATCCTGTAAACTGGCAAATCTTGCTGAGTGCGACTTCTAATGCTGATTGAAAATCATGGGCAGCGCTGATTTCCAAAGTTAAGCATTGTAATAATTGCGATTCTTCTTCAGCCCTTTTTCGCTGGGTAATATCTTGGACAGTGCCTTCAAAACTGATCAGAGTTCCCTCGCGATCGCGAACGGCGCGGACATTCTCAGAAATCCAAATTTTTGTACCATCGCGCCGATAAACCTGCGACTCAAAATTAGAAACTGTGTTACGAGAATGTAAGATATCGATAAATTCTTGACGGCGCTCTGGATTGACATAAAGCTGATTAGCAATATTAGTAACATTATTAATCAGCGATTGCGCCGAAGGATAGCCATAAATTTGCGCCAACATCGGATTAGCAATTAGATAACGTCCATTGATTGTGGTCTGAAAAATCCCCTCAATTGCATTCTCAAAAATACTTTGATATTTAGCTTCTGCACTTTGAAGATCGTTGCGGAGTTTTGAGGTTCTTGCCTTCAATAATTTATGGGTTTCCGTTGCCTGTTGCACGACTTGCCATAACTCTTCCACTTTGTAGGGCTTAGTGATGTATTTAAAAACTTTCGATTGATTAATAGCCTCGACTAGATCGCGAACATCAGCATGTGCAGTTAAGATAATTCGTAAGGTGTCAGGATAGGTTTCGGCAACTTGACTCAAAAACTCAGTACCCGACATCATTGGCATTTGTTGGTCTGAGACAATTACCCCGATATCTGGCTGCTGCTCTAAAATCTCTAAAGCCTCGAATCCATTCTTAGCGCGTAAGATTTGATACTCTCGATGAAAAATACGCTGAAGTAAATCTAAGTTGTCTACTTCATCATCAACAATTAATAATTTAGTTTTTTGTAAGCTGTCGATCATAAGTATGCTTGCGAACTGGTTTTCGCTCTAAAATAGTCAATCAGCCTTGATCTGTCATATCTAAATTAATTAAAGCAAAAATATAATATGAAAATTGTAGTGACGGGTGCTACGGGGTTTGTCGGCATCAAATTAGTTGAGCGGTTACATGCTTTGGGCGATCGCGTTGTGGTTCTGGCTCGCAATCCTCAAAAAGCAAACCGTCAGTTTCCTCGAGAATTTTTCCCCAATGTGGAAATTATTGGTTACAACCCCTTATTGCTTGGCGACTGGGCGACTGCGATATCGGGCAGTGAAGCCGTAATTAATCTTGCAGGTGAACCTCTCGCGGGTGTGCGCTGGACTGATCAACGTAAACAAGAAATCCGTGATAGTCGTATTCTAACTACAAAAGTATTGGTTGAGGCGATCGCCAAAGCTGATGTCAAGCCTCAAGTTTTAATTAGCGGTTCGGCGATCGGTTATTACGGCAGTAGTCTCGATAAGACTTTTGATGAATATAGTTATGCGGGTAACGATTTTTTGGCAAATGTTTGCAAAGATTGGGAGGCAGCGGCTGAGCCAGTTACTGGTTTAGGTGTGCGATTGGTTAAGCTGAGAACAGGAATTGTGTTGGGGATTGGTGGGGCGATCGCAAAAATGTTGCCGATCTTCCAAGTTGGCGGTGGCGGCAAAATCGGCACAGGCAAGCAATGGTTTTCATGGATACATCGCGATGATCTAGTCGAGTTAATTCTCTTTGCGCTGACTAATGATCAGGTTACAGGTGCATTCAATGGCACGGCTCCTCAACCTGTTAACAATGCTGATTTCACGATCGCTTTTGCCAAAACGATTAAACGTCCTGCTTTTTTACCCGTTCCTGCGGCGGCTCTAGTTCTGCTATTTGGTGAGAGTGCCACCGTTCTATTAGATGGTCAAAGAGTTTTGCCACATAAAGCCGAGATCAATCAATTTAAATTTAAGTATGCTGATATTAATAGCGCATTAGCCCAGATTTTTGCATAACAACTCGTTGATCAATAGCTTATTACAATGCCTCAGAAAATAAAAAAGCCTCTCATTGAGAGGCTTTTTTATACGCGTAACCAAGCTTTGAACTCCTTGTACTTAATAATCACGGGGTCACCTTGCTGATTGGCTAATCGGGTAACGCTGCTATGTTATTTGCTTAAGAAAAACTCGCTAAGAGATTTGACGGCTGGCGATAGGATCACAACAGCCGATGCAGCGCTGATTAATCCAAAGGCAAGATTAACGACCTGAGTTGACGATTTTTGGTAAGCATCGATCCTTACATTTGCTTCACTGATCTCAGAATCTAGCTTGTCAAACCGCTTATCGATTTCTTCAAACTTTCTAACCACATACTGTTGAAAATCTTCTTGCGACATAAGTCTCTTTATTTTGTTGAAACTATTGCCAACATGATAGCGTTACTCCATTGTGTTAGCGCCTATCTCTCTCAATATCTGAAATGGCTTTGCCACGGTTCTTAAAATTTGCCTTAAAAAAACGGCGGTAAAGATGGTCATCGATGGCTATTAACCAACACTAACCAGCATACCAACCGTTAATTTATTTAGATGGGCCGAGATGGATTTGAACCAACGTAGCTTACGCAGCGGATTTACAGTCCGCCCCCATTAACCACTCGGGCATCGACCCATTGCTTAGTTGTTTTCTAAGCGGCTCTAATCATATACATTTCTGGCAATACTTGCAATAGCTATTTCAAAAAAAAGTAAAAGACTGCCTTAGCAATCTTTTACTTTTTTTTGAAATAACGAAAACTGATCGCGATCGCACTCAAAAAAATGATGCCCATGATGCCTGCGATCGGGTTGCCATTAATACCTGTGATCCAATCAGGCACAGCACCTGATGGCTGGAGCCAATGGGTAGTATTGACAATGTAATAACACCAAATTAAACCACCATGCAAACCGATCGCTACTCCCAACCTGCGATCGCATCTGCGCCGCGCTAGTATCAGCGCCACAGCGAGAATCACCAAACCGACAAATTGGCTCCATGTCGCCAAAATGACATTGAGCGGTTTGATGAAATGTAAAATCGCGAAAACGAGACTGCAACTAATTAAAGCTATATTTTTAGAATAATCTCGCTCTAGCTCTGAGAGTAGCCAACCGCGAAATAGCATCTCTTCCGCAAAAGCAACCCCAATCGAAGTTAATAATCCAGGCGCGATCGCACTTTGCCAATCGACAGATTTGACCGTTTGCCAGCCAAAAGCCACTTGCAGCGCAAAAAATATAACCAGCGTTACGCAGCCTAAACCCAATCCAAACAAAAAATCACGCCCATTCTTCGCCGTGAAAGATAAGCCATAGTAGCGAAAAGGATGAGCATACTTAGAAATCTTGCGTCCCCAAACCCAAATTAGCCCTAAAAATTCGCAATATAACAAAATAGTCAGAGCTACGCCAACCGCCTCACCCCAGACTAGATACATCGGTGCAGCGATCGGTAGCCACAGCATTAGTAAAGTTAATAAAAAAAGTACGACTCGTACAGGAGCTTGATAAGAATTTAAGCGATCGAAATTCACAAAAAAAGTCTCTAATTACAAAAAATCATTTTGTGTCGCGCCAAGCACGACACAAATAGCTTATTCTTCGGGTTCAATCGTGCTGGTCAAACCCTTGCTCTGTAACCCTTCACAATAAAACTCGGCATGTTCTTGTACGCAAGTAATCACTAGCGCACAGCCATCAGCATGAGCCGCCATCATAATATCAACGGCTTGTGGCTGAGTGAGACTAACGACTTCCATTAAAGTTTGGACGACATATTCCATTGAGTTAAAGTCGTCATTGTGCAGTAAAACTCGATATCGCGGTGCAATTTTACGGATCGTTGCGGGACGGGTAATAGTTTCAGTAGCCATAATATAGATTGCCTCAAGTCTTTATACATTATAGGTTTGAAAAACTTAAAAAGCAAAGGAGGCGATTTGCGCCCCCTTTGCTTTTTAGTTGTGCTTTCGGGTTGTGTTGATTTTCTTAGCGATCGCTATAATATACGCCGCTACCCGAGTCGGGGACGAACTGGCAAGCTTTTTGAGAAGTGAAGAAGGATTTCCAAATGGGAACTTTAGAAATTCGATAGTATTCGCCTAAAACTGGCTTGATTGCTTCAGTTGCCGTCTTGAGATGATAGTGAGGAATCCCAATAAAAATGTGATGCGCGACATGAGTACCGATATTGTGGTGGATACCGTTAAAGATGCCGTAGTCACGATCAATTGTGGAGAGCGCTCCTTTTAGGAAATACCAATCTTTGCCACGATACCAAGGAATATCGGCTTCGGTGTGATGCAAGTATGTAACTAGGTCGAGCCATACCACAAACACAAGATATGGAACGATGTAAAATTTGGCTAAAAACAAGAAGCCATAGGTAAAGCCTAACCATCCCAAAAAGCCGATCATCATCGCAAAGAGAGTAGTGCTGGTGATGATATCGTTGGTTTCTGATTCACGGAATAGGTCATTGTTAGGAACAAAATGAGAGGCGGTGACACGAGCAGGCGATCGCTTAAACAAATAGAGAGGATAAGCAAACAACAGGGCATCAAAGCGAATAAACTTTCCTAACCAATCCAGCTCTTTGTATTGAGTTTCCGTGACTGGATACCAACTTTCATCGGTTTCGATATTGCCCGTGTTTTGGTGATGGGTGCGATGACTGATCCGCCAGCCATGATAAGGCACAAGGATCGGGGTATGCGTAAGATGTCCGATCAAATTATTTAGCCACTTAAGACGCGAGAAGGAACCATGTCCGCAGTCATGACCAACTACGAAGAAAGCCCAAAACATTGTCCCCGTTGCAAACCAGAAAATGGGATAAAACCACCAAGCATCTAAGTAAATTGCGGTGGCATATAAACCGACAATAATCGCTGTATCGGCAAAAAAATAGGCAAGCGATCGCCATACATTTGGAGCAAAACATGCGGCAGGGATAGCGCTTTTTACATCTTGAAAAGTAAACGGAAGTTCAGTTTGAGATGTAGAAAAGGTATCAGTGAGAGGGTTTTCGAGATTAATGCGATGAGTAGCCGTAGACGACACAGATATTTCCCTGTTGTTAAGAAAAATTAAGTTAATACTTAAATATTATCAGGCGCTTTAACTTATTCACCAAAATCAAAGGCATTAAGTAAAAATTTCCAGCGATCGCCTTTTGTATAAATGAAAGCTTGCATTTGGGCAATCGCACTCTGATCCCCAAGTTGATCACCAGATAATTTCAGGCTTTGATCGAGTATTTCATACTCAAAAGGCGTATGCCATATGAGATTACCCGCACGATGCAATAATCCGAGCGTGATCGCGGCATCTCCATATAGCTTTGATACTTCAGCAAAATTCCCTTTGCGCGGCAATTTAGGTAAAAGTGTTACTGCTTGTTTTTGCAATTTTTGTTGTTGCTGCACGAAAAAATTGACGCGCTGGCGATCGCTATCATCGAGTAATCCAGTCGGCTCGCTGACCAACATTAGCGCTTCTGCGGGTTTGTCATCGCGCCCTGCCCGCCCAATTTCTTGGACATATTCTGAGAGGGTTAAAGGCGGATGAAAATGTAACACCCAACGCGTGTCTGGCTTATTAATGCCGAGTCCGAAGGCGGAAGTACAGATCACGAACGGATATTGATTGGTGATCCATTGCTGCTCGATATAGCGGCGCTCTTGCGGTGTTAATCCTGCATGATAGGCGGCTGTGGCAAAAGATTTTTCTCGCAACCAAGCCACTAATGTTTCCGCATCACGGCGGCTACGCACATAGATTAAGCCCGATTGTCCTTGGCGATCGCTGATAAATTTGAGAGTGCGTGACTTGCGCCCTGAAGGTGTCCAAGCGATCGCCACATTGAGACTAAGATTTGAGCGATAGAGACTGGTACGCACAATTTTTGGGTTTCGCATCTGCAAGCAAGTTTGTAACTCCGCGATCGTATGGCGATCGGCAGTTGCCGTAAATGCGGCTAAGGATATTTGTGGATGGCGGTCAGACTTTGACTGCATCAAGGCCGATCGCACAGCCCCCAGTCGGCGATAGCTTGGTCGAAATGAATCGCCCCACTGCACCAGACAATGAGCTTCATCGAGCATTATTCCGATGATTTTGAGGTGGCGATCGCTTAGTTTTTCCCAGACGGGCGGGCTTAAGAGCGTTTCGGGAGAAATATAAAGCAAGCGAGTATTTGCTAAATTCTTGAATACTTCGCGGCGTTCCGTTTGCGATAAATTACTATGCAGAGATGCCGCAGGTAAGTTGCGTGTCTTTAAGTCTCTAACCTGATCTTCCATCAGTGCGAGTAATGGCGAAATGACTAAGGTCAATCCTTCATTAAGGATAGCTGGCAACTGAAAACAAATAGACTTTCCCCCACCTGTCGCCATTATAGCGAGGCTATCTTGACCTTGTAGTAGGCTTTTAACTATTTCACTTTGAGAAGGACGTAAATCCTGATATCCCCAAATCTTCTTGAATGTTTGCTTAGCTGCTATCCATTCTTCAGGTATTTCTAACATTTGCCGTAACTTTTAAGTTGAATTTAGTTTTTAGATGTCGCAGTATTGCCACATGGTGGATAGGTAAGATAATGTACTAGATGAATAACCTAAAGCAACATAATTGCATACTCAAATTTAGATAGTGCAAATTTACAGAGTTATTACAAAATAAATTTATCTGATTCACAATTAATATTCCCGAAAAATTAAAGAATTGATAAATTAAAGATTGAGTGCTGAAAGTTCGTTGCCAAAGGAAATTATTTAGGTGAGATTAGAAGAGTCATCAACTCTCGCAGCTAAAGAGATGCTTCATCATGTACTTACAGTTGAAGATCCAAATGGATTTCGCAATTTTCTGTTGCAGAACCAGACTTATAGGGTAGGACGTAGTTTAGAAAACTCAATTATTTTGCGTTCCAATCTTGTATCGCGGCAACATGCCACTTTATTGGCGGTCGCCGATGCTAGCGAGTCATCATATTTCTTTCGGATAATTGATGGCAGTCTAGATGGCACACGCAGTACGAATGGCATCTTAATTAACGGCAAAAGACGACTTTCGCATCTATTAGCGCATGGGGATGAAATTCTATTTAGTAAAGACACGAAGGTAGTGTATCAAGTGATCAGTTCGATCGCTAATCTACCTGAAAACAAGATTTCAAAAAATGAAGACCTCACCGAAAATAATCAGCCTCTAAGAGAAACTGAAAGAGAGGTTGAGGCTATTCGTTTTTCTCCTTTGCGTTCTCTCTCAGATCAAGATTTGTCTGTCCATATTCGGGAGACAGTCAATCAATTTATCTCATCTCCAGAGCTCAATCCACAGCCAATTATTGAGCTAAATTTAGTAGGGAAAGTCTTATATCTTAATCCTGCGGCGCTGTATCAGTTCCCTGAACTCGATCAGATGGAGATTAATCATCCTTTACTTCGACAACTGTTGATGCAACTAATCTCTTTAGTTAATCCGATTCGCAACATTTTTATGCGTGAAGTCGAAATAAATGGCAAAGTGTTTGAACAAGTTATTCATTTTATGCCTTGGAATGAAGTGATTCGGATTCATATATCTGATATTACTAAACAGAAGCAAGCAGAAGCAATTATCTCTTATCAGATTCATTATGATGCGCTTACAGGGCTACCAAATCGCAAATATTTACATGAATATCTATTGGAAGTTGTTCAAAAGTTGGAAGTTAATAAGCAAAAGTTTGCAATTCTATTTCTTGATATTGATCGTTTTAAATTAATCAATGATTCAT
>JAYTWB010000025.1:0-3094 GCA_043743655.1 Cyanobacteriota bacterium
GCCCGCGATCGCACTGGCTAGTGTTAGACCGAGAATAGTTATGCTCCAACTTTTTAAAGGCATCCCATTCAGACGGCGATCAAGAAAGTAGAGCATCGCGACCATCGAGAGTACATTCACCGAAACTGTCGCCAGTATGATCCCTGGCGCGCCAAATTTTTGAACTAAGAAATAATCAAATAGTCCATTTAAGAAGATATTAGCAATGCTGATCTTAAATGGAGTATCGCCATCACCAAGCGCATAAAACACTCTCACCAAAATATCTCGCCCCAGATAAACAAACATACCCACCGAATAAGCCATCAATACCGCCGCCGTTAACTGAGACGCTTCATTGTCAAAAGCATAGCGCTCATAAACTATTTGAGAGATTGGCAAAGCGAGAGCCACCATTAGCGCGCTTAGAGGCAACATTGTCAAAGCCGTCAGCATTAAGCCTTGCCGAATGCGTTGCTTGAGTTCATCCCAATTTTCAGGATCAGTCAACTTCGACAGCACAGGAAATAAAGGAACTAAGATCACATTCGACAAAATGCCTAGAGGTGTCTGCACTAACAGCCCTGCATATCCCATTGCCGAGACAGCCGCCGCCGCATTGGGGATAAATGACGCAAAAAATAAATCTGTCCAAACATTAATCTGCAACATCCCTGATGAGAATGTCGCAGGAATCATAATCCTTAACACCTCTTTGACTTCGGGTCGTTGAAAATCAAATCTCAGCCTAAACCCACCCATACCCGATTTAATCTGCACAGGTAACTGCACTAGCCATTGCAAAACTGCACCCGCAAGAGTTGCCCATGCAAGGACTGCACCGCCCAAGATCGCATTTTCGGGTAACAAAATCTTGTTACCCATTGTCAGCACTAAGCCGCCGATACCAATCAGAACAGTCAAGCTCGAAAATATGGGACTTACAGAAGGCAACCAATAAGCATCAGCCGCATTCAGCGCTCCGAAGCCAATTCCAACTAATCCTGCCAACACTGCCATCGGAGCCATGATCTGAAACTGCTGGATGGCAATATCCTTAGTGATTTTAAGATTTTGAATAACCACGATATCAATACCTTTGGCAAGCATATCTGCCTCTGGCACAAATAGCCCAGGCGCGACCAGATGCATCAGTGGTTCAGCAAAAATCACTAGGGCAATCGACACCACTAATAAGCAACCTGTCACAAGAGTAGTGATGCTCTCGATGATAATCGCCACTTCTTTGCGATCGCGTTTTGCTAAAACACTGACGATCGCACTATGAAATGGTCCATTAATGCCACCTAGTAAGATCAATAAAAAACCAGGGATCACATAAGCAAAGTTATATGCACCATAAGCTGTACCGTTGCCAAAAGCAGCGGCGATCGCAACTTGACGAAGTAATCCAAATATTTTGCTCAGTAATGTGGCAACTGCGACAATCGTAGCGATATTCAGTAGCGATCGCTTTGCGGATTGCGGCTTTTCTATAATTTCTTCTTTTTCGTTGCCAGACAAAATTGGTACGGCTCTTTAAAAATTTAACTCTGAAAAATGTACCATTAAACCCCAATTTTTATGGAGAGTATTGCGAAGTACCACATCCTAATAAAGTCATATAAAAATAAAAAACTCCGATCACTGAACATAATGAGCTAGCGATCGGAGCTTTCAAAACATTTGGAAAAGAAACAATTAGTAGAGAGCTTCTTCTTGATGGGTCAAGATTTCGCAATCAGACTGAGCATAGGTTACGCAAAGGAGCGCATAGCCAGCTTCGATTTGCTCGTCATCCAAGAAGGACTGATCGCCTTGGTCGATTTCACCCTTAACGATTTTGCCAGCACAAGAAGAGCAAGCACCCGCGCGGCAGGAATAAGGAAGATCGATGCCTTGAGCTTCAGCAACATCAAGAATGTACTCATCAGAAGGAACTTCGATAGTTTTATCGAGTCCTTCAGCTTCGTTAATCAGTCTTACTTTGAAGGTAGCCATGTAATAAACCTCTTAAGGATTGCAGCCAGAATGATAGTTTCAGTCTTGGAATCGCGCAGATATAGAGGCGCTAATCCAAGCTGTGTTTATCTTAGTCACCCATAGGGGTCTTAGAGGCATCATATCGCTCTTAGCATCCCAGCGAACACATAGCCTTTTATTTCTATCATTGGTTATAGGAGATAGTTATCGATCTCTTTTAAGTCTTTTAAAATAGCTCTAATCAAGGCTAGAAAAAGATTATAGCTATTTAAACAAGTCAAAAAAATGATGAGTTTTCATTTATATTTTAATTTTTTTGATAAGTTTTTCTAATCATATCTAGAGATATAATCACAGACCCATTTTTGATATGAAAATTCAATCAATGCTTTAAATATCTAGCCTTAAATTTTAACCTCGGATCACACTAAAATCGGCTAACTGGCGGCTGTAGTTGCGGATGATGCCAAGCAAATTGAGACGATTTTGGCGGACTTGTGTGTCTTCTGCCATAACCATCACATTGTCAAAGAATTTCGCCAGAACAGGCGCGATCGCTTTAATTCCTTCCATCAACTGTTCGTCACTAGGTTGACTCGGCAAAGCTGCGATCGCCTGATACAAATCCAGTTCCGCAGGTTCAACAAGAAAATCAGGATTGATAATTGCTTTTACATCCAAGCTCACACTATCTAAATTACCCTGCACCGCAAGGCGGGAAGCTCTAACGATTGGCTCACAGATTGCGCCGAGGGTTGACTCAGCGCGAGACTGTTGTAAGAAATGTGCGCGTTCTTTGATGCGAGTGAGATTACTCAAGCCTTGCAATGTGTAAGCGACATCTTCATTACCCATGACTGCTTCAACGAGATCGTATTCAATTCCCTGTTCAGCTAGACTTGTTTCGCAGCGCTGCTTAAACCATTTATAAAGGTTCTTAAGGACAACTTCGGCAGGTTTAGCTAGTAAATTCTTTTCGACATATAGAGCGATCGCTTCTTGCAATAACTTAGGCAAGTCGAGTGCGAATCCACTTTCCCAAGCAATCTGGACAAGACCATTAGCCGCACGGCGCAGCGCAAAAGGATCAGATGAACCTGTGGGAATGGTTCCTAAACCAAAAATGCCGACT
>JAYTWB010000026.1:0-16439 GCA_043743655.1 Cyanobacteriota bacterium
TTTGGGTCGCCCGTTACACGGGCGACCCAAACTTTCTGGATTGATATTAAATCGCTAGAGCAGGCTTTTTATTCAAAATACCAGGATACTCAAGTTCAGGATAAAGCGGGAAGCGATCGCACAAAGTTTGCACCCTTGCGAGGCAATCAGCTTGAGTAGCATCACTATCTGGATTTAATAAGCGATCGGCGATAATGTTACCGATTTCGTGGAAGTCAACTTCCAGCAATCCGCGTGAAGTCATCGCAGGTGAACCGAGGCGCAAACCACTGGTGACAAAAGGCGATTCGGGATCGAATGGAACTGTATTTTTATTAGCGGTGATATTCACTCCACTTACGAGCAAGTCGGCGACTTTACCTGTCATGCCGATGGAACGGAGATCGACCAGTAACAAGTGGTTATCAGTACCATTGGAAACCAGTTTAAAACCGCGCTTTTGCAGTTGAGCCGCGAGAGCTTGAGAGTTGGCAATCACTTGTCCAGAATAAGTTTTGAACTCAGGACGTAATGCTTCACCGAAAGCAACGGCTTTTGCGGCGATGACGTGTTCGAGTGGACCACCTTGCGAACCAGGGAAAACTGATTTATCAAACTTTTTACCAAGAGCCGCATCGCGAGTCATGATCAAACCACCACGAGGACCACGCAAAGTCTTGTGGGTGGTAGTGGTGACGACATCACAATAAGGAATTGGATTGGGGTGATGTCCTGATGCGATGAGACCTGCGATATGCGCGACATCAGCCATCAGGTAAGCGCCAACTTCATCAGCGATCGCCCTAAATTTAACAAAATCAATAATCCGAGGATATGCCGAGTAACCACAAATAATTAATTTCGGTTTGTGCTTGAGGGCAAGATCGCGAATTACATCAAAGTCTAGCTGTTCGGTTTCTTTATTTAAACCATAATGAACTTTGTTAAACCACATACCTGAGACATTCACAGGTGATCCGTGGGTTAGATGTCCACCATGAGACAAGTCCATTCCCAAGAAAGTGTCCCCTGGTTTAAGCAGTGTCAAAAACACCGCAAAGTTTGCCTGCGCGCCAGAGTGTGGTTGGACATTGGCATGGGCTGCGCCGAATAATTCTTTGATACGATCAATCGCGATCGATTCGATCTCGTCTACAAATTCACAACCGCCGTAATAGCGCTTGTGAGGCAGTCCTTCAGCATATTTGTTAGTCAATACTGATCCCTGTGCTGCCATAACTGCGAGGGATGTGAAGTTTTCGCTAGCAATTAATTCAATATTATTGCGCTGTCTCTCGATTTCTTTACCGATAAAGCCTGAGACAAGCGGATCAGATGCGGCGAGGAGGGGAAACAAGTTAGTCATTTTTCTAAACTTTAATATGCTGAATGTCTGAAATTAATACGGTCTGAGTCGGTGAGTGTACGGTTAGCAGGAACAAAAACACACATTATTATGCTAACACGCGAGGCTAAGTAGCATTTTACTGAGAAGCTATTACAATGCCAGATAATTCCAAAGACTTAATGATCGTGAATTTATTAAACTGATTTAAAAACTTTTCTAAAAAATGTTCTATGAAAATATTGCTCGTAGAAGATGATGAAGTATTAATAGCAATCTTAACCAAGAGTCTTGCTGAACATCACTATATTGTTGATGTGGTTAAAGATGGAGAGATGGGTTGGACTTATGGCTCAACTTTTGAGTATGACCTGGTCGTCTTAGACATCATGTTACCTAAGTTAGATGGAATCCAACTATGTCAGCGCTTTCGTGCGGAAGGATATATCACTCCGATTATTTTGCTAACATCGCAGAATGCGAGTACTGCGAAAGTGAGTGGATTGGATGCAGGTGCAGATGACTATGTGGTCAAGCCTTTTGATGTACCCGAACTGATTGCCCGAATTCGGGCGTTGTTGAGACGGAGTAATGCTAGTTCTTCTCCCTTGCTAGTTTGGGGTGGTTTACTTCTCAATCCTAGTACTGGTGAAGTTTCTTATAACAGTCAACTGCTTACGCTTACTAATAAAGAATATGAGTTATTGGAGCTTTTGTTGCGCGATGGTCAACATTTGCTTAGTGCTGATGAGATTCTCGATCGCTTATGGTCATCTGATGAGTTTCCGTCTGAAGCAACTGTGCGATCGCATATTCGGCGATTGCGTCACAAGCTAGTAGCAGTAGGCGCTCCGTCAGATTTTATTGCCACTGTTCACGGACGCGGTTATTACCTCAAAGCCCCAGATGTGGCGATCGCCAATCAAACCGAGATCAATGTTCCCAACTTACTTAATTCAAATAATGCGAATATTCAAGCCAATCAACAAAAGCAGTATTTAGAATTTTTAAATCAGCTTTGGATAAGTACCAAGCCCAAAAGTCTTAAACAACTAGAAGTGTTATTCCAAGTTGTGAAGAATCTTCAATCTGGTACGCTTGATTCGCAATTACAAGCGATCGCCCATCAAACGGCGCACAAATTGGCGGGTACTCTAGGCACATTCGGCATAGCGATCGCTATGCAACTGGCGCGTCAATTGGAAAATATTCTGAGCAATCAAGTTCTTAGCAATCAAGCATTACTAAAAAAATCACATTTAGAACCACATCTAGAAATATTAGAAGCTTTAGTGATTTCTTTAGAGCAATCAATTCAAAATACTGACTTGATTCAGGGCGTTCCTGCGATCGCTTCTATATCTTCATCAATAGTTGATCTAAATCCATCTCAAATCGGAATAAAAGTGATGATTGTCGATGATGATATCGATTGTTTGCGATCGCTCCCAAAACTTCTCAAACCTTGGGGATTTAAAATCACGACTCTGGCAGACCCACAGGACTTTTGGACAGTGTTACAAACTGTGTTGCCTGATGTATTGGTTTTGGATATAAATATGCCGCAAATCAATGGATTTGAGATATGCCAAGCGCTTAGAAGCAACATTAACTGGCAACGTTTACCAGTTTTATTTTTGAGTGTCATGACCGATCTAAACACCCAAAATCTCGCTTTTAGTGTTGGTGCTGATGACTATTTATGCAAACCAGTCGCGGGACTAGATATGGCGAATCGAATTTGTAATCGTTTGCAACGAATCAGAGCATACCGATGAAAAATAAAGGGAGAAAAACAAAGAGAGAATCCTGCACACCTTTTGCACAAAAAATAAGTGAATGTGGAAAAATAAAAACTTTTTATTAAAACTTTTTATAAATTAAATTTAAATTAAATTGAGATAGAATCGCATGACTCAATCCACACAAACGTCTCTGCGAGAGCAACAATATCCTCTAATTCATGATTTAGCCAATTGTATTGAAACCGTATGGCAGGAACAGTTGGAGTTATCGCCCTATCAAGTTCCCGCAGATTTAGGCTATGTTGAAGGCGCGTTAGAAGGCGAACGATTAGTAATTGAAAATCATTGCTACAGCACGCCACAATTTCGGAAGCTGCACTTAGAGCTAGCCCAGATTGGGAATGGCTTAGATATTCTGCACTGTGTGATGTTTCCTAATCCTGAATACGCGATCCCGATTTTTGGAGCCGATCTAGTGGGTGGGCGCGGGAGTATCAGTGCGGCGATCGCTGATTTATCGCCTGTGCATCCTGAACGTGCATTACCACGTTCTTATCATAATGCTCTATCTAGTCTGCCTTCTATGAAATTTGAACAGTCGCGTGAATTACCGCAATGGGGCGATATTTTCTCGGAATTTTGTTTGTTTGTGCGTCCAATCAGCGATCGCGAAGAAGCCGCTTTTATGCAACGCGTGCGAGAATATTTGACTTTGCATTGTCAGTTAGCGATCGCGACAATACCTTTGACATCATCCCTAGAAATCGAACAAGTTTTGGCAGGGCAGCGCTATTATTGCGAAAAGCAACAACAAAACGATAAAACCCGCCGTGTTCTCGAAAAGTCCTTTGGCGCAGAATGGACAGAACGTTATATGACTACCATGCTTTTTGATTACGCATAAAAGCCAAAAAGAGAGAGCTGCAAAACAGCTCTCTCTTTTTGGCTTTTTATATGAAGAAATAAGACTAAATGCAAAGTTAGATTAACAACTAAAAGTTAAATAAAAATATTTGAAATGCTTGCCTAATCAAGACTTTTGGGTATTCTTATCACTCTTTTTTAACTCTGTATTCAGCGTCTCATGATTTGCACAAAATCTGCACAAATTACTTGCTTTAATCGCTTTATCCCAAAGATGCTGAACCAAACAACTTAAACATGTGGCTTAAACAGGTTTAAGTTGTTTGGTTTAGTTCCATATAAGTAATTAATATTGAATAGATTGGTTATCGCTTCAATCAATAATATTTTAGGATTCTATTTGTACTAGATATTTCTCGAAATTGAGTATCTAATACAACAGCTAGGCTGGGAATAATTTCAAATTTATATCTATTTTTAATTAAAAAAGGAGATTCTTTAGAATGCTAGATGCTTTTACTAAAGTAGTTGCTCAAGCCGATACTCGTGGCGCATTTGTGACCGATTCACAAATCGATGCATTAAAGCAAGTAGTTGCCGATGGAACTAAGCGCTTGGACGTGGTCAATCGCATCACATCGAACTCTTCTGCGATCGTTACCGATGCGGCTCGCTCACTATTTGATGATCAACCTCAATTGATTGCTCCAGGTGGGAATGCTTATACTCACCGCCGTATCGCCGCTTGTATGCGTGATATGGACATCATCTTGCGCTATGTCACCTATGCCATATTTGCTGGCGATGCTAGCGTTTTGGAAGATCGTTGCCTCAACGGTTTGCGTGAAACTTACAGTGCATTGGGCGTACCTGGTGGATCTGTTGCAATCGGCATCGAAAAAATGAAATCTGCGGCGATCGCACTTGCTAACGACCCTAATGGCGTAACTCGTGGTGACTGTAGCGCTCTTATGTCTGAAGTAGCTAGCTATTTTGATAGAGCAGCAGCAGCTGTAGGTTAAGCTTCTTGCCAAGTGACTTCTGGAAGTCATTTACTTTCATTTGCTTTTTCTTTCTCTTCTCTTTTTTCGGTCTTTTCTCGATATTTTACATAAATCCCATATAATTTTTTAGAGGTACATTGAATATGAAAACTCCTTTAACAGAAGCAGTCTCTACAGCCGATTCACAAGGGCGCTTTCTTGGTGTTCCAGAAATGCAACTTGCCTTTGGTCGTCTACGCACAGCGGCTGCAAGCCTCGATGCTGCTAAAGGACTTAGTTCCAAAGCACAGAGTTTGGCTGAAGGTGCTGCAAGTGCTGTTTATCAGAAATATCCCTACACCACCCAACAAGCTGGCAACAACTTTGCTTCCACCCCTCGCGGCAAAGCTAAGTGTGTTCGTGACATCGGTTACTATGTCCGCATGATCACCTATTGCCTGATTGCTGGCAGCACTGGTCCTATGGATGATTATCTCGTCAGTGGATTGACCGAAATCAACCGTGCTTTTGACCTCTCTCCTAGCTGGTATGTTGAAGCTTTGAAGTTCATCAGAGCTAATCATGGGCTTAGTGGTGATGCTGCTTTAGAAGCTAATTCTTACATCGATTATTCGATCAATGCTTTGAGCTAATCGGTTTTTTCTATTTCAGAACTGGAGAATAAAAAACCCCGAAAACGGTAAGTAAGCCCTGTGGGGATTACTTTACCGTTTTCTGTTATCTGTGTTGCTTTGCGCCGCATATAACAGAAGTGCTGATGTCTTGTGCAAAGTGTGGGATATCAGTAAAAAATGTTAAAAATGTTATTTCTCTAGCACTACCAAATTTTTTTAAAGATTATTAAATAAAGTATTTAAGGAGCGATTGGATATGACAAGTTCAACGGCGGCAATCCGCTTAGGATTTGAGCCTTTTGTGAATGCTTCACCAGTGGAGTTACGGTCTAACTGGACTGGTGCTGATGTGCTAGGCGTGATTGCAGCGGCTAATCGGCAGGTTTTTGGAAACGATCATCTGATGTTGTCAGAACGCTTAACGAGCGCTGAATCTCTGCTCGCTAATGGTAATATTTCAGTCCGAGATTTTGTGCGCGCCTTGGCTCAATCAGAATTGTATCGGACTAAGTTCTTTACCTCAACACCACAAGTTCGTTTTATCGAATTGAACTTCAAACATCTGCTTGGTCGCGCTCCTAATGATGAGGCGGAGATTACAGAACACGTCAATCGCTACATCGAAGAAGGATATGCAGCGGATATCAATTCGTATATTGATTCGGCAGAATATCAAGAAAATTTTGGCGAGTCGATTGTTCCTTATTATCGAGGATTTGCGACTCAACGCGGTCAGAAAAATGTCGGATTTAATCGCATGTTTCAGCTTTATCGTGGTTATGCTAATAGCGATCGCGCTCAGGGCAAAAACAAATCGACTTGGCTGACTGAAGACCTCGCCCGCAATGTCGCTAATCCGATTCGTACTCCTCATTTTGGGCAAGCTTTGACGGGTAGTACGGGTGGCGATCGCGATCAAATGTATCGAGTTCGAGCTATTCAGTGCGATCGCGGCAGGACGACTCAAATCCGTCGCAGCGTCAGTGAGTATGTGGTCTCTTATGATCAACTCTCGTCCACCCTGCAAAGACTGAACCAGCGCGGTAGCCGTATTACGCAAATCTCGCTTGCTTAAGATTTTGAGTGGTCTCGAGCCTGAAGCGATCGCAAAAGGATAGTTAGGATAGGCGGCGCTTTGCGCCGCCTATCCTAACCTCTTTAGCAATTCCCAAATCAAATATAAAAGGAGAATAAAATATAGTGATTACAAATGCTGCTTCCCGTTTAGGAACTACTGCTTATAGCGATAATAGTCCAATGGAACTACGTCCTAATTGGAATTCAGATGATGCGAAGACTGTTATCAATGCTGTCTATCGCCATGTGTTGGGAAATGACTACATCATGGCATCTGAGCGCTTAATTGGGCTTGAGTCTTTGCTAACCAATGGACAAATCACAGTGCGTGAATTTGTGCGTGCAGTGGCAAAATCAGATTTATACAAAACTAAGTTTCTCTTCCCTAACTTTCAGACTCGTGTAATTGAGTTAAACTTCAAACATCTATTGGGACGCGCTCCTAATGACGAAGCTGAAGTAATTGAACATCTCGATCGCTATCAAAATCAAGGTTTTGATGTTGATATTGATTCTTACATTGATTCGGCTGAATACGAAACCAACTTTGGAGATGCGACCGTACCTTACTATCGCGGATTTGAGACTAAAGTTGGAGATAGAACGACTGGCTTTACGAGAATGTTCCGCCTCTATCGTGGATATGCTAATAGCGATCGCTCTCAAATTGAAGGCAATAATTCTAGACTAGCGGCTGAGCTTGCTCAAAATGGTGTTTCGGCAATTGTTGGTGCGTCTGGCGGCAATGAAGGTTGGGCTTATCGACCAGCTCAACAAGGTACGATGGCTAGCCGTGCTTTTGGACGTTCTTCCACAGGTGCAAGCGATCGCCTTTACAGAGTCGAAGTTGCGGCGATTTCTTTGCCTAGATATCCTCAGGTACGGCGCAGTAATAGAGAGTACATTGTCTCCTATGAGCAGTTGTCCAGCACATTGCAACGCATCAATAAAATGGGCGGCAAGGTCGCTAGCGTGACGATCGCACAATAGTTGAAGACCAAAAAACAGAGTGTGGGTCGCCTACTCAGCGGGTGACCCACATTTTTAGGTAGCTACCTATATGGGTATTTGAATAATAAATTCAGTACCCTTACCGACTGTAGAAGTGCAAGTTAATTTACCGTTATGCTTTTTGGTAATTATTTGATAACTAATTGCCATGCCCATACCTGTGCCTTTCCCGACAGTTTTGGTTGTAAAAAACGGATTGAAAATTTGCTGTTGAATCACTTCAGGAATGCCAGCACCATTGTCAGCGATTGCAATCTGCACATAGCGATCGCTAATGATTTTTGTCTTAATGCTAATAAAAACATCACGATTAGAGTGTTGAGCTATTAGCTGATCAGGGATCAGATTTAACTGAACTTCTTCTATGGCATCGATTGCATTTGCCAAAATATTAACAAAAACTTGATTTAATTGACCAGGACAACAATTTATTAAAGGCAAATCGCCATATTGCTTAATAATCTGAATTGGTTGAGAACTAGATTTAAACTTGAGGCGATGGTCAAGAATTAGCAATGTATTGTCAATTTCCCGATGAATATCTACTGCCTTAAATTCAGCTTCATCCATATGCGAGAAATTTTTTAGAGAAAGTACAATCTCACGGATGCGACTAGTCCCAACTTCTATTGACCGAATAATTTTGGGTAGATCATCTTTGACAAACTCTAATTCAATGTCTTCAGCCATCTTCTGCATTTCTGAATTCATCTCTGGGCAACATTGCTGACTAAGTTGGATAAATGTCAACAAGTTGATAGTGTAAGTGTGTAAATAGCTGAGATTTCCATGAATAAAGTTTACAGGATTATTGATTTCATGAGCAATCCCTGCGATCAGTTGCCCCAAAGAAGACATTTTTTCAGCTTGAATAAGATGAACTTGGGCTTTTTGGAGATCAATTAAAGCTTGTTCTAATTCAACATTTGATTTTGTCAGCTCGCTTGTGCGTTCCGCGACTTGCCCTTCCACAGCTGTGAGCAACTCGCGCAATTGATTGTTAGCTTGCAATAGTTCTTCAGAGCTTAACTCTAGTGAACGCTCAACGATCAGATGATCATCATCATACTGACAATAAGCTTCATCGACAGCGCTAAGAAAGTCTTGCCATTCTGGAGGAACAGAACTTATATCTCCAGAATATTTGCCAAAATATTTTTTTAGTTGATGCTGAAGTAAGCGGTGCATGGGTGTTAGCAAATCTCTATTGTTCTAGAAAAGTTGTGATCGTCATGGTTTGATTATGAAGTTCGCAGCGATCGCCCACAGGGGCAATTTCACCATAGGAATAAAACCCAGTCAAGATCGTTGATTGTCCCATAACCTCGCGGACTCCTTCCACTTCTTCCTCAATGCGCTGCTTTAATATTAGTTTACGACCAACACAACTGATCAAAATAGCTAAGTCTGGAGAACCAGCAATGTTGCTCAAGCTATTCTGAGCGGCGGCGATCGCCCCATCAACTAATCGATTAAAATTAGATTGCATAAATCGGACGATACTACCCTCAGGCACATCCCCCGCAAATATCAAGTTCTGCTCTAATTCATCTACTGCCAAGATCGTGCGGACGACTGAGTGTTCGCCCGTGGCATCACATAAACTAAGTGGAAATAGCAGTCCTGTTGCAGGAAGTCCAGACGCATAACTTCCCAAATATTTTTTATACAAGTTTAAGGCTGACATGCCATCAAGTTCGTACAGTACATTACCTCTAGATTTTGTAACCATACGTTTTTGACCAAAGGCTGTCCATCCGCCTAAGGAGCCAAAGCCAATTTTAATGCGATCGCCATATATCGCGATCGCCCCAACTAATCCACTCTCAACCAACTCATTCCAAATTAGTAAGGTTTCTTGAAATCGCGAACCATCACCTGCTAGACCACCCGTAATCGTGACTGCTTCAGGTAACTGCGATCGTAATCCTGCAATCAGCTCGCTACCATTAACACCTAACCCATCAGACAACACAAATAAATGGACTAATCCTTCTAGTTCAAACCTTTGAGCCAATATCGCTCCTGCCTCAAAGCTATTTGCTATTTCGGCTATCCGCAGATAATGCTCCTTGACTTGAGTATGTTCAAACTCGATCGCCGTTGCCACAATCGTGCCATCAGTGACTTCAGTATTATAAATTTCTCCTGCTGTAGAACAACCTAAAATATGGGCATTAGGATATATGTCTCTCAGATATTGGAAAGGGTTCTCGGTTTTAAGAATATCTGTTCCCCCAAATACTAATACTAAATGAGGAGATAATCGGTTGCCAGAGAGATTATCCCAGCCTTTATTTACCATCCATCTAAGCTGTTCAATTTGCATAGTTACTTGCGAAAATTCTATAAAAATTAATTTAGTCTAGATGATTTTGGCACTCCCCATACTAGAACGATAAAAAATTTTGATTTCGCTTAGTCAGGCAAAAAGTTTTTGTATTAGATTCTAAACCGCTAAGAATTTCTGAATTACTTCGTTGCTTAGTTCTGATGTTTTGCCAGAAGCAACAATGCCGCCTTTCTGCATCGCATAATACCAATCAGCTTGGCGCACAAAATGTAAATGTTGCTCCACCAACAAGATGGAAATACCTGTGGTTGCGATAATATGCTTTACCGCAGCTTCTATCTCTAAGATAATCGATGGCTGAATTCCTTCAGTAGGTTCATCGAGGATTAATAATTTAGGTTGTCCCATTAAGGCGCGGGCGATCGCCAGTTGTTGTTGTTGACCGCCGCTGAGGTCGCCACCCATGCGACTGAGCATTGATTTCAAGACTGGAAAGAGATCAAACACCATATCCAAGAGATTTTGTCTTACCGCAGGACTGACGGGGCGAGATTCTAAACCGAGTAAGAGATTTTCTTTGACGCTCATCCGAGGCATCACCTCTCGACCTTGTGGCACATAGCCCACACCCATTCTGGCACGTTGATCGGGCGTGAATTGAGTTATGTCTTGCCCAAAGAAAGAGACATCTCCCGCTCTTGGCTTGAGTAGTCCCATGATTGTTTTTAGCAAAGTGGTCTTACCAACGCCATTACGACCAATCAGACAGACCATTTTGCCAGAAGCCACGCCCATATCGACATTACGCAAAATATGGCTCTCACCATAGTAAACATTGAGATTATTGAGTTGTAAAATCGGATCATAAGTGTCTTCCATTATTCTTCCTCTTGCTGTCCCAAATAAACTTCAATTACGCGTGGATTATTCTGTACCTCATCAAAATTGCCTTCACAAAGCACGGTTCCTTCATGTAAAACCGTTACCTTACGGGCAATCTGGCGGACAAATTCCATGTCATGCTCAATGACGATGATGGAATGCGATTCGGCAAGTGACATTAAAAGTTCACCCGTTTTCTCCGTTTCTTCGTCAGTTAATCCAGCAACTGGCTCATCGACCAGCAACAGATCGGGAGATTGGGCAACTAACATCCCAATTTCTAGCCATTGCTTTTCGCCATGTGACAAAAATTCTGCTTTCATCTCAGACTTGTGCATTAGTCCAATTGTCTTTAACAGATCATTCACTTTCTGTTTTTCGACTACCGATGGCGGCTGAAAAAGTGTGGAGAAGACATTCTTATTCGGATTACTAGCTAACTCTAAGTTCTCTCTGGGTGTGAGATTTAGGTATATGCGAGGAGTTTGGAACTTACGTCCGACTCCCATTCTGGCGATTTGATGCTCAGCAAGCGATCGCGTATTTTTGCCTTTAAATCTTACTTGTCCTTCAGTTGGTTTCACTTTGCCAGTAATCACATCTAAGAATGTAGTTTTACCAGCACCATTCGGTCCAATAATCACTCTTAACTCACCTGACTCCATCTCAAAGTTTAAGTGATTTATGGCTCTAAACCCATCGAAGCTAACCGTGACATCTTCAATCTCTAAGATTCTGCCGCTCATTCTGCACCTCTGCATCTAACTCAAGACTTGGATATGTGACCGTTGGTCTGCCGACAAAAAATCTCTTAAACAATAGCAATCCACTGGTGCGACACCAACCGACTAGTCCATCGGGTAAAACCATCACTACGATCAAAAATATCGCACCTTGAAAGAATAGCCAAATTTCGGGAAACTGCTCACTGAGAATGCTTTTAGCAAAATTTACTAAGATTGTGCCGATTAATGCCCCAATCAAAGTTGCTCGACCGCCCACCGCGACCCAGATCACCATTTCAATTGAAAGTGCAATATCCATTGATTTCGGTGAAATGATTCCAGTTTGCGGGGTGAATAAAGCGCCACCGATCCCTGCTAAAACCGCTGAGATGGCGAATACTAAAACTTTAAACCCCGTGGGATTGTATCCAGAAAAACGAGCGCGGTTTTCATCGTCTCGCAGAGCTATCAATAACCTCCCAAATCTGCCACTGGTCAGCCATCGACATAGGGCATAAGATAGCCCCAAAAAGATTACGGTGAGGATATAAAAAACTCGCTGAGTTTCAGGCGCATTGACATCAAAGCCAAAAATTGTCTTGAAGTCAGTGAGTCCATTTGTGCCATTGATATATTGTTGCTGTCCGTTAAAGAAGTTGAAAAAGATGATCGTTGTCGCTTGGGTGAGAATGGAAAAATATACGCCACGGATGCGATTCCGAAATACTAAGTATCCTAAAATGGCTCCCACGATCGCAGGAATAAGGACGATCGCTAAAAGAGTAAATTGGAAAGAATAGAATGGCTCCCACAAAGCAGGAAGCTTAGTAATGCCATAAAGAGGCATGAATGAGGGCAACTTTTCAGTAGCATCGGCTGGAAATTGCAGTTTTAAGTGCATCGCGATCGCATAACCACCCAAGCCAAAAAACACGCCATGTCCTAAACTTAAAAGCCCTGTAAATCCCCAAATGAGGTCGATACCTAGTGCCACGATCGCCAACGCCAAAAATCTACCTAACATGGTGATCCTGAAGGCTTGACCAGTGGCAGTGAAAATCGAGGGGACGACAAATATAAGGATAATAGCGATCGCTAAGCCAACACCGAGTTCAACCAAGAGCGATCGCCACTTATATTGCCATTTATTTTTAGATGTATCCGTAGCTGTTGATGGAGTCGAGATATCTTCTATCATGGTCATTTATCCATTGCAAACTGATGATCCTAGCTAGGAAAGATAGTGCTTTCCTAAATGTCTATAACTCGGCTGAGCGACCTTTCTGAGGAAACATTCCCGCAGGTTTATACTGTAAGAAAGCGACAATCATCAAGAAAAGCAATACTTTCGCCATGCTGGTCGTTCCGAAGAAAGTAAAAAAACCAGCTAAGGGACTATTAGCTCCTAATAAAGTCACAAAAGTCTGAGAACCCAGCAGATAACTGGTAATTCCGATCGCCATCGCCGCCGCAATACTGCCAACTAGCTTGCCGACACCACCAACTACCACAACCATAAAGGTGTCAACGATGTAATTTTGACCAGTATTCGGTCCTACAGAACCAAGGAAGCTAACCGCACAACCAGCGATCCCTGCTAAGCCTGAGCCTAATGAAAAGGTAAGCGCATCAACGGTCTTGGTGGGAATCCCTAAACAAGAACTCATTTGGCGATTTTGCATGACCGCTCGGATTCGCAGTCCCCACGGTGATTTTTCTAAAAACAGATAAATCCCAATCACGCAAGCGATCGTCAAAACGATGATAAATAAACGCACATAGGGTAACTGCACAGAGCTAATCGCGAAGCCGCCTCTCAGCCACTTTGGCGCTGTCACATCCAAGTTTTGCGCTCCAAACCAAGGCTGGGTCGCCGCAATTTTGTAAGTCTGCGCGATCAGTACAGCCACAGCACCTGAAATTGCTAGGGAAAGTGGTAATAAAATTGCGATCGCCCAATTACGAATCGCTTGCCAATTTGACCGCTTTTGCAAAATCCATACAGAGCCAAAATATAAACCGCTAAATATCACTAGCCCAGCAATAATCACCCAGTTTACACTCCGCACAAACTGCTGCAAAATCAAGCTCACGCCCCAAGTTGCCAACAAAGTTTCTAATGGTCTGCCATAGAGATACCGAATTACTCCTTTTTCTAAAAGGAAACCCACTGCGGCTGTAACCAGAAAAGCCGCGATCAAAGCCGCGAAAACGTAATAGTCTAACCAAGGGTCTCCTAGTTTTTTGAAGCCATTCTGCACCAAAAAAGTCGTGTACGCTCCCAACATCATCAGTTCGCCATGAGCCATATTAATCACGCCCATCAAGCCGAACACGATCGCTAGCCCCAGCGCCGCTAACAGCAACACAGAACCTGTACTGATGCCATTAAATACACCTTCTAGAAGGCGGAGAAGATTTTCTGTCATGACTCTATTTACTAAAAAACATCGATAGAATCAGAAGTGCGACACTTAGTGTCGCACTTCACAAACTAATTCAGAGACTAATTTACAGATCAAGTAATTTATAAGGATGATTTAAAAACCTTAAGCTTTCTTAAACTTGCCTCCCCTCGCCTTATCTGAATAATCACAGGAGTATCCCTTAGTCTCAGCCACAAACTGGTTCCAAGGCAATGGTGTAACTGCTGCTTTAGTCTCGTAAACAACCTTAAATTGACCTTCGGCAGTGACTTCACCAATCCGCACAAACTTAGAAAGGTGATGGCTATTTTCCATTGTCACCTTACCTTCAGGCGCATCAAAGGTTTGTCCCAGAGCGGCCATTCTCACAGCTTCAAGGTCTTCAGCTTTACCCGCTTTTTCGACTGCTTGCTTCCAAATATTGACGGCAATATAGCCTGCTTCCATCGGATCGTTAGTGACGCGATCTGCGCCATATTTGGCTTTAAAAGCTGCGACAAATTTCTTGTTGGCAGCGGAGTCCACGGTCATGAAATAGTTCCAAGCAGCATAATGCCCCTTGAGAAATTCAGGACCAATCGCTTTGACTTCTTCTTCGGCAATACTCACAGACATCGAAGGATACTTATCCGCAGTTAGTCCAGCACCTTGCATTTGTTTGAAGAAGGCAACATTACTATCTCCATTGAGAGAGTTGTAAATTACGCCGCCATTCGGTAAGGCTTGCTTGATCTTGGTGATGATTGGAGTAACTTCGGAGTTGCCAAGAGGCAGATAATCTTCACCAACTACTTTGCCCCCAGAGGCTTCTAATTGCGCTTTGATGATCGTATTCGCTGTACGAGGAAACACATAGTCAGAGCCAACTAAAAAGAACTCTTTGCCCTTATTTTTGAGCAGCCATTCTACCGAAGGTTCAATCTGTTGATTAGGAGCAGCTCCCGTATAGAAGATATTCTTCGAGCATTCTTGTCCTTCATATTGGACAGGATAGAATAGAAGATGATCTTTAGCCTCAAACACAGGTAACACAGCTTTGCGACTTGCAGAAGTCCAACAGCCAAACACCACCACCACTTTGTCCTGCTCGATCAATTTCTTCGCTTTCTCGGCAAAGGTGGGCCAATCAGAGTTTCCATCTTCAACGATCGCTTCAATCTGCTTGCCAAGTACACCGCCACTCTTATTGATTTCTTCGATCGCTAATTGGGTCGCGTCAACTAGGCTTTTTTCACTAATCGCCATTGTGCCGCTAAGAGAATGCAAAATACCGACTTTGATCTTGCCACCACTAGCAGCCACTGTACTTGATGCTGTGGGTGACGCTGCCGTAGTTGCAGTTGTTGTGGTTGTAGCAGGAGCGCAGGCTTTGATTAAGCTACTTACGCCTAGAGCCGCAGAGCCATAAACGATAAACTTACGACGATTCATTTGACTGCTCATTGAAATTTAATGCCTCCAAACTTTAGTAAACTTGATAAGAAAAACTAGGATGGAGGACTAACCTCACTCCTCTCACATTAATCAATTCTCACGTTAATCAATCACTTGGCATCAACCAATCACCTAGTCAATTATTCAAGTGATCACTTCATAATCCTGATATAGTTAACCCCAACTGGTTGTATTGCAGGATACTTTTTGTATCAATAGTAAGCATTTACATCCTCTCCACAATAAACTCCATAATTTTTGTTAAGCCTTCTTGAGTCTTGAGATTACTGAATACAAAAGGTCTACTACCGCGCATTTTTAGGGAGTCCCGCTCCATTATCCCTAGGTCTGCACCAACGTAGGGAGCTAGATCGATTTTATTAATTACTAATAAATCAGATTTTGTGATTCCAGGTCCACCCTTCCGCGGAATTTTGTCACCTGCAGCAACGTCAATCACATAAAGGGTTAAATCAACAAGTTCTGGACTAAATGTCGAAGCAAGATTATCACCGCCGCTCTCCACAAAAATCAAATCTAAATTTGTAAACCGAAGTTCTAATTGCTCGATCGCAGCAAGGTTCATTGAGGCATCTTCGCGAATAGCGGTATGTGGACAGCCGCCTGTTTCCACACCCACAATGCGATCGCGTTCTAAAGCTTCACTGCGTACTAGGAACTGAGCATCTTCTTGAGTGTAAATATCATTGGTGACGACAGCAATCTGAAAATGCGATCGCATTGATTTGCAGAGAGAATCAACAAGTGCAGTTTTCCCAGAGCCAACGGGTCCAGCAACTCCAACACGAAATGGTGACATAGAGATTTATCCTTAACTTATACTATTATGAAAGCAGATTTGCACCGCACATAATAACCTTAGAAGTTCGATTTCAGCAGTTATGCATATTATTACACAGCGTTTATCCGCAGATTTAAAGAGACTTGTTGATCGAAAATCACTCTTAATTCTTGAGCTAGTTGCTGAAGATAGAACGCGCAGTCGTCATCGATTTACGACAGTTGAAGGAGAAGAGATC
>JAYTWB010000027.1:0-1595 GCA_043743655.1 Cyanobacteriota bacterium
GCGATCCATTTTGTTGATGAATGTAAAAATAGGTAGCGATCGCATTCGACAAACTTCAAATAATTTACGCGTCTGTGGCTCTAGCCCCTTTGCGCCATCGACTAACATCACGGCATTGTCAGCAGCAGCCAGCGTGCGATAAGTATCTTCACTAAAATCTTTGTGACCAGGCGTATCTAGCAAGTTAATGCAATAGCCCATATAGTCAAACTGCAACACGGTTGAAGTAATCGAAATCCCGCGTTGTTTTTCTAATTCCATCCAGTCAGAGGTGGCATGGCGTTGGGCTGCTCTCGCTTTAACCGCGCCCGCAAGATGGATCGCACCTCCGTATAACAATAACTTTTCAGTTAATGTTGTTTTCCCCGCATCGGGGTGCGAAATAATTGCAAAGGTGCGCCGCCGTTCGACTTCACGCTCTAACTCATGCCACAGTTGACTCATGGAAACTCTAACGAACTCTTTAAGTTTGATCGATACTGCATCTATTATGCGTGTTTTTGGTAGTGTTAGAAAGGGTGGCGCTTTGCGCGGCTTTTGCTAACACTATCTTGTAGCTCAATCAATGAACGAAACATTTGAACTGACTGGTGAATATATTACGTTGTGCAATTTACTAAAAGTCTGTGGGGTTACGGATACGGGAGGAGCCGCAAAATTGATGGTTGCTCAGGGGGATGTGCAGGTAGATGGTCTGATGGAGTTACGCAAAGCTTGCAAAATTCGCGGTGGACAAAAAGTTAGTGGCAACGGTTTTACGATTGATGTGATCTCCAGTAAAGAAAGCTAACAAAAAATCAGCAATTGTGCGAATTGACCACTGATAGCGATCGCTCTAGCATGAATTAATATTTTATCTCACTATGATTAAAATATCGTATATAACCAAGCCATTAAAAAATATCTCGTCTAATATCCCGCTTAATGTAATTTTAGTGGTTCCAATTTTTATTCAGACTTGTTTATTAGTTGGATTTATATCGCAATTTATAAAGTTAACCGATGACCATGCACAGACTATAATCTTGCCCACAGTTTTGCTATGTGGTGCAATATTAGCGATCGCTATCTTTGCAGGACTACTTACAGCCAGATATATCAGCTTACCTCTACACAAGTTAAGTCAAGCAGCGGAAGCTATTGCCCAAGGCAAGATCGATACAAGAGTTTTATTAAAAGGAACAAGCGAGATTCAACTCTTATCCAAATCATTTAATACGATGGCAGAAGCGATCGCAAATTCATTTCTCCAACTAGAACAGTCAAATCAAGAATTAGAATTGCGTGTGCAAGAGCGAACTAATGAACTGAATGCCTCAAGAGCTTCTCTACAACGCACAAACTTCCTATTAAATCGCCGAGAAGGACAACTTCTCAAACAGCAAAATGTTTTGTTTAGCTTAACTAAAGATAAATCAATTAATCATGGTGATTTTATAGTTGCTGTTCAAAATATCACAAGTACGGGTAGTCATGCTTTGAACGTAGAACGGGTGAGTGTTTGGCTTTTTGACACCACAAAAACTCTACTGCATTGTCTTGATTTATATATCAAAAGTACAAATATCCACACAGAAGCCGATTTTTTAACTTCG
>JAYTWB010000028.1:0-4953 GCA_043743655.1 Cyanobacteriota bacterium
TAGAACTGACGCAAGGCGATACAAATCGGCTGCAAATCATCGGTAAGATCGGCAAATAGTAATGGGCGCTTCTCATTTGTAAGATAGTGAGTAATTGCAGTACGAAACTCTTCAATACCACTATCCCTAATCAGTTGCACGATTAAGCCTGTTCCCAATCCTTCAAGCAAACGTACATACTTGTCATTCTTAAAACTGGTTTTTAAAACATTGGGAGGAATTTCAAATTTCTCAGGATCAAGTTTGCCAGAAACTAAACAATAGCTGTTGAACTCATTAACAAATTGCGGTGTATCTTCCTCACCACCGACCGCCTTGATGCTTTCTGCAAATATGGAATCTAAACCGAAGCGATCGCTACTACTCGTATTTCTAATCTGACTACCATAAAAGCCAAGCAAGCCACTGGTTTTGTAAATTCTCGAAGTATTACGAAACTGACTAGAAATGGTCTGATTGAGTCGCTGGAGCAGTTGACTATTCATCCAAGTCTCGTCAATGCGATTGAAAACATAGAAAACGCGATCGCGTATTCCCGCATTGCTTTGGATTTTTTCACTCAGTTCTGTCTCCTCAGAAGTCAATTCACCAGTTGAAGCCGTTTTTAGGACAAAGATTACTGCTGAAGTATCAGGATTTTCAATTTTGTCAAAGGTCAAAGTTGCATCTTTTTTGACAGGCGCGTCAATCCCAGGCGTATCGATAATCACATTGCCATCTTCTAAAAGCGGATGATTGCAATAATATTCCACCCGTTTAAGAACAGCGCTATTAGCTCCTCGCCGCGCATAATCGGCGGCTTTTTTGAGATTCTCAAAACCAAACTGTTCCATTGAGTAGGTAGCATTTGCCATAGAACTAATGCGATCGCGGTTATTCGTAAACCCTTCCAGCAAAAGATTCAAAGCATCAGCATCTTTGGCACGTTTTGATTTGCTCTTACCACCTTCTTGCTCAATCACACTCAGAGCTAAGGTTTGTAACTGTTTCAGCGCTTCGGGTTGGTTGATATTTGTTGGTGCAACCTGTCCAATTAGTTGAGACAGAGCTTGCACCTGTTCGCGTACTTCCACTTCACTGAGAAAGGTCAACACAACCCGCTCTTCACCAGTTTTGGCAAAGGCAATTTTGCATTCTGTCCCCGTGGCGTGTCCTTCGGCACTATAAAGCAATTCCCGTTCTAAAAGCGCATTAATCAACATTGATTTACCCGCGCTAAAAGCCCCTGCAAAAACAATCTCAAAAGTCGGCGCGATCGCTTTTCTTAAAGAAGACTGAACAACGCTCCCATCCTGCTGCGATCGCAGAGTTGGCTCCTGTTGCAAAAGTTGTAAAATCGCTTCAACTTGGGTCTGTAAATCTTGACATTGTGGAAAAAGCGTAGTGAGCGTCATGCAATCAAAATCCTGAAGCTAAGAAATTTTAACGATTCTCCACAAAATATAGCATTGATTTTTCCTCAAATTTATGATCATGCTGAAATTTGGAAAGGCGATCGCTTTAGAAAATGCTTTAACATAAACATATAGCTTTTAAGATATAAATTTTAAAATAGCAACCTAGAGTATGGAAAAAGTAGCGCACTACGAAAAAGATTTCTTGAAATGGACACAGCAACAGGCTGAATGTTTACAAAAAGGAAATTGGGAAGAATTAGACATTAAAAATTTGATAGAGGAAATAGAAGCATTGGGACGCAGTGAACAAAGAGAAATCAGTAGCTATTTTCAGGTGCTGGTGATACATTTACTCAAATGTCAGTATCAACCTGACAAAAGAACACCAAGCTGGAATACTACACTTTCTAATTGTCGTGATAAAATCCAAGACTGTTTAGAAGATACTCCTAGTTTGCAAAGATTTATTCAAGATTCAGAATGGATAGACAAGTACTATCAACGGGCAAGAAGAGATGCGGCAAAGGAAACACACAAATCTTTAGAAACATTTCCGACAAAATGTCCATATACAACTGAGCAAATTCTCGATCCAGAATTTCTTTCCTAACATGCAAATGAATATCGCTCTTTTTGGAACTAGCGCCGATGACCTTGATGATTACGATCGCGGAAAGACCTTATAAGAATAAATTTGTAAATCGATTTGATGGATTTACAAATTTTGGTAATCGCATTGATTTTTAGCGTTGAGAAAGGCGCTCGCACTACTTTCTTACTTCCATATAAGCCCGCAACAAAGAATTTATTTGCGTTTGATAACCACGTCCTTGAGATTTAAACCATTCCAATACGTCGTTATCAATGCGGAGCGTAACCTGAGCCTTATTCTTAGTAACTGGTATACCTCCTCGTCTGACGATCGCCTTCGCAAACAACTCAGGAGTCACTTCTGGACAATCTGACAAATTGATATCTTCATCACTCATAGACTCAAGCCTTTGCCAATCAGTTAAAGACTTCCTCGAAATAGATTTTTTGTTCATACTTAGTCGCCTTTCTTGCAGAAATAATACGGATAGAATCTTGGCGATCGCTGTGGATAACAGCCACAACCAACCCTCGAAATAAACCAAATGTGACGAACCGTAGCTCTCCATAATCATAGCGATTATCTTCAACCATCAATGTATCTCCCTCGAATATGACAGAAACATCAAGAAAATCAATACCATGTTTACTGAGATTGGCAAAACGCTTTGCTTCATCCCATTCAAACTCCATCATTACCTTACCTAAACAATAATTTTATTGTAACAACAATTTGTAGTTACAGTGTGTCATTGAATTTTTATAGTAAACTAACAATCAATCTGCAAGCAGTATACACAAGTTAAGATTAAAGGGTTTATTCCAAAATGATTAGAGGATTTAACGTAGTCATTGAAAAGGATTTAGATGGGTACTTTGTTGCCTCAATCCCCAATCTAAAAGGTTGTTATACTCAAGCACAATCTCTTGATGTTCTGATGGAACGTATTCAAGAAGCAGCCGAACTATGCTTAGAATTTGAGAATCAAGAATGAATATCGCTCTTTTTGGAACTAGCGCCGATCCACCTAGTATTGGACATCAGCAGATATTGCAATGGCTAGATAACCATTACGATCGCGTATTAGTTTGGGTGTCAGACAACCCCTTTAAAACTCATCAGGCAAGCCTAAGCGATCGCATCGCCATGATGGAGATAACCATCGCCGCCATCCAACCACCTGCTCAAACCATCACCCTGCATCCCGAACTTAGCCATCCCCGCACAATTAACACCGTTGAGCAAGCCCAACAACTCTTGCCCCCTGCCCACTTTACCCTCGTCATCGGTGGCGACCTTGTGCCGCAACTGCCCACTTGGTATCGCGCCCAAGATTTACTCAATCAAGTCAGTTTACTGATTGTTCCCCGTCAAGGCGTGGCTATTGCTGCGGCTGATGTTGAGCGTCTTGTGACTATGGGTACTGAAGTAGCGATCGCACCTGACTCGACCTCCATACCTAACGTTTCTTCGTCCGACTATCGCAACAATGGCAACAGTTCAGTCATAATACCCACAGTCGCAGCATATATCCAACGAGAGTCTCTGTACGCATGGCAGACAAGTCCCGCCCCATAGCACCCAAACCTTTAGCAGACTTCAAAGTCGGTGTCGATAACGTCATTTTTTCCGTAGACACCGAACAAAATCGTCTATTGGTGTTACTCGTGATGCGCCAACATGAGCCATATCGCGATCGCTGGTGTCTGCCGGGAACCCTCGTCCGTCAAGGCGAATCTCTTGAAGAATCCGCCTATCGTATTCTCTCCGAAAAAATCCGCGCCAAAAACCTCTACCTCGAACAACTTTTCACCTTTGGCGATATCGGACGCGATCCTCGTGAAGCACCTGATAGTTATGGGGTGCGTTATCTATCAGTTAGTTATTTTGCCCTAGTTCCATTTTCCCAAGCAGAACTAATCGCTGATGGAGTGAGCGGCATCGCTTGGTATCCCGTTAAGCAAGTTCCCCAACTCGCTTTCGATCACAATCGCATTCTCGAATACGGACATCGCCGCCTCCGCAACAAACTCGAATATAGCCCCGTTGCCTTTGATGTCCTGCCCGAAGCCTTCACTCTCAGTGATCTCTATCAACTCTATACAACAGTCCTCGGCGACAATTTTTCTGACTATTCCAATTTCCGTACCCGATTACTAAAGTTAGGATTTCTCAGCGATACTGGCATCAAAACTTCACGCGGAGCAGGTCGCCCCGCCAGTCTCTATCGCTTCGATGCCAAAGCTTTCGCTCCATTTAAAAATAAGCCAATGGTATTTATTTGAGGGCTAAACTTGCTAAGCTATAGATGCTTTAAACTATTTAGTGGCAATTACATTTAGACTAATAAGATTGCCAAATACTTGTAAGGAACTACAATCATTAAACAGATTGAACTCAGAAAGTTTCTGACATTCCATAAATCCAGCATCTGACAAGAACATGCATAAAGTATCAAAATCGAACCCAACTTTATGCACATCATACTGATTGGTTTGTCCGCCAAATATCATTCGCATAATATGGAAGCGTGATTGACTATCGATATCAGGACGAGAATAGAGCCAGCATAAAGTGCTGAGATCGGGAACACTAATCATTATTTGTCCACCTTGCTTCAAGACTCGATGCCACTCGACTAAGGTAAAGGCAAGTTCATAGTTAAGCGCATAGTAAAAATGCTCAAGTACATGACTTACATATATTGCTTCAATTGATTCATCTTCAAATTGACTCAAATCGGAAGCATCACCAATATAATCAACTTCAGGACGCTTTTCAATATCAAAAATTTTCCAGTCAGGATGGACTTCTTGTCCACCAATATGTAACTTCATCTAACTGCCCTAATAGCAAATAACATTGCCAATAAATTATACATAATCTTGAGTAAATCAGTATAGCTGCTGTCACTTGTGTTAGGACAAAATCAAAACACAGGAAGAGAAAGGCGGCGCGAAGCGC
>JAYTWB010000029.1:0-1834 GCA_043743655.1 Cyanobacteriota bacterium
TAGCGGGCAACCCACGCTTCTAGGTTCTGAGATTACTTACCAAAACTTTAATAATTGTTTTAAGAACAGTTTAGTTCGAGAGAATATACTAGGCTGATAATATGAAGATAATGAACATTTATCATAAATATTAGTTGTATTAAGATTATTACATCCATACTGAGTACATCTTAGCCATAAAAATTTAGCAAGATACTCATTAAACAAGCTATTTTTACAATAAGAAACTGCAGCATTTTGTTGCGCCAACTTTTCTAGCCATTTTACAGATTTCCCCCAAAAGTCTCGATCTGAATTCCAGTTTTTTACAATTACGTTTATATGCAGAGTTTGCTCTTCTTGATCAAACCCTAAATTTAGCCGATTCAGCATTTTTATTCTGATTATATTTGCTTGAGATACCATTTTGTTTTCATCTTTTGTCATTTGATTTTCTGAACTTCTATACTTCAAAAGTACAAGTGGAAGATTTGTTCCTTTTGTCACTTCTATAAGTCTTGTCCACAGCTCATAATCTTCGGCAGGAGTAAACTCTTGTTTATATCTAAGTCCAGTTTCTATTAGTACTTGTTTTCTGATGCAAACTGAAGGATGGGCAAAACATGAGTTGTAAAATAGTGAGCATAAAAGTTCTTCATGAATTTGAGAATACTTCCAAATATCTTTATCACCCGATCTATCAAAATTCTGAATCCAAGAGCCACAAATGCCTATGTGTTGGTGACTATCCATAAATTCTATCTGCTTTTCTAGGCGTTCAGGCAAACTAATATCATCAGCATCCATTCTGGCGATGTACTCACCTTGAGAAAGCTCAATTCCTTTGTTTAAAGTATTTGATAAGCCAAGATTTATGTCATTACTTACAAGCTTAATTCGAGGATCATTATAGGATTTGATGATTTCTAAACTGCTATCTGTGGAACCATCATTGATGATTAAAAATTCAAAATATTTAAAAGTCTGGTTTAGAATGCTATCTATAGCTTCACCAACATATTTTTCAGCATTATAGACAGGCATTAAAACTGTTACTCTGGGATCGCTCATAGCTTAATTTATGTATCTAAATTTGGTAGTGATCTAAAGGATAGGCGGCGCTTTGCGCCGTCTATCCTAACCTCTAAAATCTTTATCCTAAATCTATGTATCTAGGAAGTATCTTTTATGTTTTCTCTACTATACCCAGAAGTTACTCAAGTTTTACTTGATGGAGTTTAAGAGCGGAATACTGAAAAATATGGCTAAGCCGATCGCAGAAACAATACAAGTGGCGATCGTGATAATGATGAACTTGCGATCGCTCGCACCATAAAACCTGTTGGGCAAAGAACCTGCTAAAACGACCAATCCAGTTGCAATCAGAATCCCAATAAATAAAGTGCGACTCATAAGTTGTGGTTTTTAAGTTATGGCTTTGTTCAAATTATCGCCTTTTAGTATGCCACTCTATAATAATAAGAACGTACTAAAATAAATTTTTTCTATGGCTGATTGGTTGTGGTTGCAGCGATCGCTACCTGCGGGAATAACAGGTGCAGATGTATGGGAAGCGCTCTATGCTGATCAGCCTATTACGGTTTTGCTAGAAAGCCCTGCCACAAAATCCCCTTCAAAACTAGCGCGCTATTCGATCGCCGCAGGCAAACCACGTCAAGTCTGGACTCCACCAGTTGGTGAAATTTTGCCATGTCTTGAGAAATTGCGATCGCGTATGCAAACTTTTCCAAGTTCTAATCCAGATTTACCCGATCATTTACCATTTACAGGTGGATATTTGGGTTGGTTAGGCTATGACCTCGCTTGGGAAATTGAACGACTGCCCTACACCAAG
>JAYTWB010000030.1:0-6839 GCA_043743655.1 Cyanobacteriota bacterium
GCCGAATCATATTATCGCCGCCAGCACTGAAGAGAGTTTTACCGTCAGATAGAAAGACGGTACTCCAGACGTAAGCATTGTGACCATGAAGTATCTGTACACATTCTCCAGTCTTTACATCCCAAAGCCGAATCGTATAATCGCCACTACTACTAGCAAGTATATTTCCGTCTGGGCTGAAGGTAACATAGCCAACAATCCCCGTATGTCCTTTTAGCAGTTTGAGACATTTTCCTGTGTGAATATCCCACAGTCGCACCTGATGATCTTGCCCACAACTGGCAAGTATTGGTTGAGCTGGACTATAGACAATATGCCACACCCAGCTATTATGCCCCAGAAAAAGGACTAGTTGTTGACCATCTTTTAGGTTCCATATCTGGATGCTGCCGTTGGTATCGCTAGTGGCTATTTGCTCACCACTCGGACTAAAAGCAACCGATGTAACGCCGCCAAAAGTGCTAGCAAAAGTACAATTCTCAAATTCCGCTTCCGTAAAATTTACTTGATGGAGATTGACATCCTGTAAATAAGCTTGCCTGATACTCAGTTTTGAAAAATCGTATCCTTTTACATCTATTTGTAGTTGACGGCATAAATTAAGCAGATTGCCTGCACCATAATTTGATTGCTTGGGATAATTAATTTGCAGGTGTTGTAATAGACTCTTTAGCTTATTTTCTAGTTTTTGAGGAGAAGGAATTTTGGAGAATAAGCGATCGCACAATGGCTGAAGAATTATCCGAATCTGACTATTACGGATATAGTCTTTTGACTGAGCCTTAATCAAGGCATGACTCAAAAATAATTTCGGTTGTTCGGCTAATATCTCTTCGGCAATTTGCTCTATCAAAGATTCCGTTACTGATTCCATCACCACAGGTTGCTGTGTAAATCCAGATGCACTATTTTCAATTAAACTTCGCCAACGAAGAGACTCTAATGCTTCGATCAGTTTTGATTTTGGAAGTTCTATCACCAATTCCAGTTGTAGGTCGTCAATTGAAACAGGTTCACGATTAATGGCAAGCCAGCTCATCAGCGATCGCTCCAAATTTGATAGGCGATCGCATTGCTGCTGAATCAACTTGCTAATGCCATTAAAAGCAAAATTACCTTGCCGTAAAAACTGCGTGATATCGCCCGCAAACAAATCTTGGATCGAAGTTGCTGCCATCTTCAGTGCCAATGGATTACCACGATAATGAATATTTAACTGTTCTAAATCATCGCTGATAGTCTGCAATCCCTTATCATCGAGAATATGCTGTCCAGCCACTATGTCTAAACCGATTAGAGGCATAGTCCTCACAAACAAGCGATCGCCTTCCATCATGGCAATTTCTTGCGGTTTCTCGCGGCTAGTGATAACAAGGCAACTTTGATGAGCAACTTCGCCAACCCGCTTGAGCAGTTCTCCATACATCTCATAGCCTTGTCGATAAATTCCTACCTGTTTACCGCTTTGTAATACAGTTTCAAAATTATCGAGGATCATCAAACAGCGCGATCGCTTTAATAATTCGATCAATCGTGAAATCTTTCCATTAGTTGTATCAGGAAACTCTATCTCCTGTTGTTGAGAGAGAAACTTAATCAAGGTAATCAAATATTCATCAATGGGCATGGCATCTCGTAGCGATCGCCAAATCACAAAGTCAAATTCAGCCTGTATTTTTTTCCCAAGTTTAATAGCCAGAGCAGTTTTACCCATACCACCGATGCTAATGATGCTGACTAGGCGGCAACGATCCTGCTCGATCCAAGTTTTCAGTTTTGCGAGTTCTTGAGTGCGTCCATAAAAAATAGAAACATCAATCGCTTCATCCCAATTTCTACGACTCGCGTATGTTTGTGCTTTTAATGTTTGCTGTGCATCTATTTGAAATTGTCCAAATCGCTCTAATACCTCATGCAAATTATTTTTGGTGACTTTTTCGTTTAAAGCTTTGGACAGCGATCGCCATAGTTCTGAGCCAACATCTTTGATATAGCAAGGGTCATAGCCTGCGTTTATAGCGATATCTAAGTAGGTCTGACCATTCCAAGTTTCTTCAAATACAAGCTTTTGAATTGGTTTTAAGTATGACTGTGGTAATAGTTTTTCAACTAATGCGATCGCCTCACTTTCTGTCATATTGCACCTTAAAACTTTGCTACAGCTAGGCTATCACCAGTAAATCATCGATTTGTCGCAAAATTTACATAAGTATACTAAAAATACCCGAAAATGTCCGACCTTTTTCCGACCTTTTCTGACCATGAAATTTTATCTCTTCAGATAAAGTGAGCATAGTTGTTGAGTAATAGGTTTCATGAAAGCTCAGTATTTTTCTTTGGCTTGTGTAGGATTCATATCAGTTTTTTCGCTGTGTGGTTTTCCAATTCCTAAAGCGTATGCTTGCAATGATTTGCTTGGCAGACTCGATCCAACATGCAAAGGTCGAATATTCAATCCTAATCCCGATTCTGGTTCTACAATTCAAGTCGAACCACAAACACCAAGAGATCAAATCACATCTCAAATCAGGTTCTGCAATAAAACCTCTAATGAAACTGTTTATGGCGCGTTTTCATCCTTTCAAGGCTCTAGTGGATGGAGGTCTGATGGATGGTACGAAGTTAAACCAAAACTATGTAAAACAATAAATGTCGGTAGAGGATACCAAGGTGACATTTATGTCTTTGCACAAAGTGACACATCATCTTGGGGAAAAGGAGATGCTTCATTTTGTGTAAATAAGACAGAGTCTTTTAGTATTTCTAACAGCGATAAATCATGTAATGGCAAAGATTATAAGCTTGTAAAGATGACGAAAATTACGTTTGATAATAGAAGCACTCAAACATTTAATATTTTGGACTAGACCATCCGCGACTGGGAAATAATCGGTAGTGTTTCAAACTTGTTGAATAAGAGAATCTGATAAAAATGGCGAAACCAACCCAGATAATTTTTCTAAATTACAGTTTTTATTTTTTCCAACAAGTTTAAAACACTCAAGTTTAAAACACTACCGTATTGTCGATTAAAGTAAATCCACAATTGAAAACTACTAAAGCCATTTTCTAGAAGAGTTTGCCTCTCTCTATGTACTTATTAGACACAACTTCAACAGTATGGAATTTTTAAATGAAAATTACTATTCGCTATTTTGCAACAATATTCCTTGGCTTTTCCGCCTTTTCTACCGTAACAATGGGAAGTGTCAAACCTGCTCATGCTTGGTTTAACGTGTGTAACAAATCGTCTGAAAAAGCATATGTTGCATTTGCTTATACTGAAACAAGGGATAATAGACAAACTGTAAATCGCCGCTACCCAGTTCAGGGAATATCCCAATGGAAAACAGAGGGATGGTGGAACTTGAATCCAGTTCAGTGTTCTCAAGTCTACCCTCATGAACTTTGGCGCAGAAATAGATACTACTATGTCTATGCTGAAAATGATAGTAGGAGTAAAGTCTGGGGTGGGAGTCACTACTTCTGTGTGGGTCTTGGAAAAGCTTTTACTGGTGATCAGGCAGATCTACAAATTGCGACACTCAATTTTAATATTGCAGATGGATGCCTCCTTATTGGAGAAGGAGATGAAGGAATTAAAAGAATCAAACGAGTTGGTTTTGATCTAGTTGATATTGGTGGAGGAAAAACTCAAAATTTTACATACACCCTGCAATAATCACTTTTCAAAAATTCTGACAACATCCGCACTCTTCATTATCAAACGTACTAGGTAATAAATTTATGAAATTCTATCCAAATCCAGTTTTGTCTATCTTTTCTATTTTACCATTCGCACTCGTTTCTATATGTGTTGGAATATTTGAGTCATCGCCAGCACTAGCTAGTCATTTAGAATGCAAAAAAGTTTTTGGCAGAAAGATTTGTGTCAGAGTCCCAGATGATCCCACGATACCGCAGAAGATCGAGGGAATTTCTCAACGCGCAAATAGATGGGTACTAGTCTTCAATTCTACTGCCAATGAGTTTTCTATAGTGTCATCAAACAATGCCGCGGCTAGCTTTTACCTACTTACTGAGGGTGCATTGAATTATTGCAAACAAAATTACGTTCCAGCAGGCGACTGCAAAGTAATTGCAAAGGGAGATCAAACTAATCTAGCAATTTATGGAGGACTACAAGGAAGTAGTCGCAATTTCAATCGTGCTTATGCTTGGGGCGCATCTAATGATTTTCAGGAAGCCAAAAAATTAGCCAGAGACAGCTGTCAGAAAAACACATCTACCTGTCAAGTTCGTGCAACCCTCAATATTGATGCACAAGAGTTGTATATCTTCGATGATAATCGCATCTGGAACCCAACAGGTAGGCTCCAAAAATTTTAAAAAGCTTAATCGAAGAATCAAAGTTTTCGTTGGCTGAGCTAATACACTTGATTTTTTGTTATTTGAAAGGCATCACAATTTTGAAAAATACATTAGTAAACAAAGGTTTAAATATGAAAGGAATAATTGGCAAATTTGCTACTTGTGCTGCTTTTGTGATTTCTGGAAGCATTCCTCTTGTGATCGCTCCATCTTCACCTGTAAATGCTGAACCTGCTGGATGTGGAAGTGGTTGGTCGTATTACGCTTTGCGTTATGTCGCTTCTCCTATCTCTAGCAGACAATTTAATGTAGCTTGCGTTGAGCATGACAAGTGTTATGACACATATCGCAAACCAAAACAAGAATGTGATAAAGCCTTTCACAATAGAATGCTTGGCATATGTGCAAGAGACCACAATACTATATTTGGAAGACCTCTCAAGGCAAGATGTAATGGATTTGCAGATGTTTACTATTCTGCTGTCCTCAAACATGGAGGCAAAGCATATAGCAAAGCTCAGGAAGCTGCTTCAAAAAGAAAATGAACTCTATATTTTCTGCGTCTTGAGCATAATTTACTATCAAACTATTTTGAATTGAGAATAAAAAATCATGAAGTATTTCAGGGCTTTTGGGGTGTTGAGTATTCTTGCCACTATTGGAACAATAGGAGTGCCTCAAGAAGTAAGAGCATTCGACATTGAAGCCTGCGCTAGAAGTCCTATAACTTCTAGACCACAATCCATCGATTTGCTTCAGCCAATAGATACAAAGGTTCTTAACTGTGTCCCTGAACTAAGCTCAATAGCTTCTAAATGGCGATCGCAAGCTGACAAAATTAAATCTTCTGTAGACAAGCTCAAGATTGGCAACAATGGCTCAAGCCGAATTGAGAAGCTTGAATACAATCTAACAGGAAACTATATTTCCTTTGTAGTTTCATCCAAAGCTTCCCATACTTGGAAAGTTGCTGCTGTTACAACAAAAGTTCCTGTTGATAAATGGCGCTGGGTAGATGTTCCTTACCCTGATGTCCGATGGAACAAGAAATGTAAATTGGGTGTTTGCGTCAAAGTTCCTGAACCCTTTACAAATTACCGAAAGGAAAAAGTTCCCTATGTCGAAATGGAGCTAAGAACCACTCCATCAACCTCAGCTAGTGCTTCAGCTACATGTTCTTATAACTACACATTTAATATCTCCACAACAGAATCAAAACCAGTATTTAGTTGTGGTCGAGGCGCTCTTGGCGAATATAAACTTGATGCTAGCGTAGTTACTGACATTCTAAGGGGAGAAATGCCGACTATGGGAAAACTACTAAATGCAGTCAGCATCACACCTCCTCTGTTTAGTGACAACACTCGTGATGACTACAACAATGTCAGAAATGACATAATTTCAAGAAATCAAGGCTCAATTGTATATTTTTCTTCGGAATCCTTTGTAAATTGGGCTTCGGCAGAAAATCAATTAGCAAATGGAGTAGCGGCGTTTGTCACTGGTGGTAGCTATAGTGCAGAACTGGTTCGGCAAGTTGAACAAAAGATCCGAACTGAAATCACCTATATGACTACCTTTGCATCCCAAACTGCAATTCAGCTAGGTATTAAAGATATTTCATCAATGATGTTTGAAAAGAAATCTCTGAATCTCAAAGGATTTAACATTTCTGTAAAAGTAGTCAACACTCCCAAAATAGTCCAGAAATGCATGGTTCAGCCTCGCCGTGAATGTTTACCCGAACTTAAAGAACCAAGATTAGGCTTTGCGATCGTTGCAACACAAGCCAAGTAATAACTGCTAAACATAGATAGATGAAGTTTATTAGTAGTTTTTTCATCTTTTAAAACAAGAGATTTTATATTTATTACGCCTTTTGGATGCCCCGAATCGCCACAATTACCACAAACTATCCAGAATCAGCCTAATCCCAATTCTGAAGTAACCTCTCAATCTCTTCAGAAATGTTTAGATGCATTGCTATATCGAATAGAAGAAAAAAAGCCCTTTCCTGAATGGATTTGTATTCCTAACGATGTCAACTGTAAAACCGTCAGAGTAAGAACAGAGATTAGTGAAAGTGTCGCTGTTCAGGCTTGTCAAAGTTTAAAGTAGAAAAGTTAATAACTTCTACGCTAAGACTTACGCAGTATCTCTGCCATAAATTGCGATACTCAAGGCTAAAACTCGTGTCAATGGGTTTTAGCCTTAAGCCAAAAACTTCAGTTCTTGGTTTATTTGCGTAAGTCCTAACATCAATGAATGTGAGAATATGAGAATGATCAGCGCAATTTGTCACTCCTATAAAATCTAACTTATGTCACCCGATTATATAAAAGCGCAATTAATTTTGCTTGTTTCCATTGTGGCGGCGATCGCCTTTGTTGGTTGCATCTACGAACTAGCCTATGGCGCGCCAGATTTTGGGTTTGCGGTTACTTGGGTGATTTTGCTAACCAGCTTGCCTCTGGGTGTCTATACTTTTGTCAAAGCTGTTACTCTCG